>VAZQ01000613.1 GCA_005883115.1 Alphaproteobacteria bacterium
CGGGTGATATTGTTCGCCGTGCGGACGGCAGCGTAGGAAGCGAGGGCCGCTCCCAGCGGAGCGGCCTTTTTTGCTGTCGAATGATGCAACCGATCCATGCGCGCGGTGACTGCCACGCGAAATGGCTCGCACGCGTCGAGCCGCCGCTGGCTGCTTGAGTTTCGCGCAGAGACGAAGGCGGCTGCGTTCAGGTGTCTGCGGTGGCAGCCGCGGCGGTGGAGCGCGGGCGCATCGCCGAATTGATTGCGCCGCCATAGACGAAAATCGATGCGGTCCAATACAGAAACACCAGCGCGATCATGGCCGAGGCAAGGCCTGCGTAGTAGCTCACATAGGTTATGGCGAACTCGGCAAGATAGCGGCCGAAGGCGATGCCGGCGATAAGCCACAAGGCCAGCGTCGCCACGATACCGGGTAGGATATCGACCACTCGACGCCGGCCCGCCGGCAGCCACTTGTGCGCGACAAACAGTGCGACAGTGAGAACGACGACCGAGATCGCGAAGCGGAAGAACGTGAAGGTGCCCTCGAGCGGCTCGAGCCACGGCGCATGGCGCAGCGCGGTCCGGAATATCAACGGGCCGAGCACAATGAGAAAACCCAGCGCGAGTAGCCCGACCGCTGCCACCAGCACATAGGCGATGGATTCGAGCCGCAGCAGGATCCAGTGCCGCGATTCCACCATGCCATAAGCGCGGTTGAGCCCGATTCGCAGGCTCTCCACCCCGCTGGAGGCGAAAAAAATGGCGAACAGGGCACCGACCGTGAGCGCTCCGGTATGCGTTGTGGTCAGCACATCGTGAATTTCCCGTGCGATCGGTACCGCCGCCTCCTCCGGCCAGGTCGCAAGCATCAGCTTCGCCACCTCGTCGGCGAGATCGTTCGAGCCAAAGACTCCCGCGAGCGAGGTCAGCACAATAAAGAACGGAAACATCGCCATCAGCGCGGAAAGAGCGATGTGGCTGGCAATCGCCCAACCGTCGTCAGCGAGGAAGTGCCAGTAAGCGTCGACGGCGATGTGGAAAGGTCGTCGCATCGAAGCGTCAACTCGCGTATGGGGGAACCCGAATCCCAGCACGCGTTATCCCAAGCACTCGATGCCATTCCAAGTGGTCAATAATGCAGCAACGATTGTGCAAACGCGCGGCAACGTCCGCGATGGCTGCCATGGCGTTGCTTTTGTGCACTGCACGCGTAGTCTGAGGGCTCGCGCATTGCAAGCTGAACGATAGCTGCACGCGGAAGGCGTCTCAGAGAGTGAGCATAGTGTTGGAGAAAAGCGGCCGCAGCGATGGCGAGCTGATTGCGGTTGCACGGCAGGCGACGCAGGCAGCCGAGGCGTTGCTCGACGATGCCACTGCGGCCGTACGCCGGCGCGTCACCGTGGATCATCGGCTCGACGAGGAACTGCTCGACCGCGAGCAGCGTGCCGCGCATGGCCTTGCGTGGCTCGCGACCTATGTCGAATCGGTGCGGCAACTCGCGGCCTATGCCGAGCGGGCACATGCGCGCGGCATATTGGGCGATGTCGAGGAACTGCTCGTGCGGCTCGGGATCGGCGAATACCTGGCGCAGATTCTGGGTGGCATCCCCATGAGCCAGGGCGAGATCGTGCGTCCGGCCGATCTGGGGGTTGCTGCGGAGAGCGCAGCGGCGCGCTTGGCAGACCCGCTGCAGGCATTCGCGACGTCGCATGTCGAGCACCGCGCGCGACTGGTCGAGCGGATGCGGAGCCATCAGGATTCCACAGTGGGCGACTGCGGCCTGGACGAGACGCTAGGAACCATCCGCGAGGAGATCAGGCGCAACAATGGCATCGCACCAACAGCTATATCCCGCTCGACGTCATTGCGCAGATGTCGGAGCTTGGGGTGTTCGGCCTCACCATACCGCAGCGCTATGGCGGCCTCGGGCTTGGCAAGGAGTCGATGTGCGTTGTCTCGGAGGAACTCTCGCGCGGCTATATCGGAGTTGGTTCGCTTGGAACGCGATCCGAGATCGCTGCAGAGTTGATCATGGGCGGCGGCACCGACGAGCAAAAAGAGCGCTGGCTGCCTAAGCTCGCGGCCGGAGAGGTGTTGCCGACCGCCGTGTTTACCGAGCCCAACAGCGGATCCGATCTCGCTTCAATCAGAACGCGGGCGGTCCGACACGCTGACGTCTACAAAATCTACGGCAACAAGACTTGGATCACGCACCCTGTACGCGCTGATCTGATGACGCTGCTTGTGCGCACCAATCCGAGCGAAAGCGGCCACCGCGGACTCTCCATGCTGTTGGCGGAAAAGCCTCGCGGCACCGATGACGATCCATTTCCGTCTGCAGGCATTTCTGGCACCGAAATCGAGGTCCTCGGCTATCGCGGGATGAAAGAATACGAGATCGCGTTCGACGGTTTCGAGGTGAAGACTGAGAATCTGCTCGGCGGCGTCGAGGGGCTGGGCTTCCGGCAGCTGATGCAAACGTTCGAGTCGGCGCGCATTCAGACTGCGGCGCGGGCGATCGGCGTGGCGCAAGCGGCCATGGAGCAGGCGCTGGCCTATGCCCAGCAGCGCCAGCAATTCGGCGAGCCGATCATCAAGTTCCCTCGGGTCGCCGACAAAATTGCGATGATGGCAGTCGAGATCATGGTCGCGCGCCAGCTCACCTATTTCGCAGCGCGGCGAAAGGATTCAGGCAAACGCTGCGATCTCGAGGCGGGCATGGCCAAGCTCTTGGCCGCCCGCGTCGCCTGGGCGAACGCCGATAATGCAGTGCAAATTCATGGCGGCAACGGTTTCGCGCTCGAGTTTCCCGTCTCGCGCCTGCTGTGCGACGCGCGTATTTTGAGCATTTTCGAGGGTGCGGCGGAAATCCAGGCACAGGTCATTGCGCGGCGGCTTCTCTCTACGAGCAACTGAATCGAGCCTGAGGCGTTCTCTTTAGGCGCACCCAATCAAAGAACGCGCCGACGGTTTAATCTGAGTCGATGGGTATCGCATGCAAAAGCTCAAAATCCGGCAAGGCGACTGGATCGTCGTCTGCGACGGCAAGAAGGCTCTGGTGCTTGAGAATATCGGCGACGATAAATTCCTCAATCTCAGGACCAGGGAAGTTTACGAGCATCCTGACTCGAAAACGCATGAATTGGGAACCGACGCGCCGGGCCGCGCGTTGAATTCGCTTGGCACCCCGCGTAGTGCGATGGAGCAGACCGACTGGCATACGCAGGAAGAAGAGAGATTCTTGCGCACGCTTGCCGGTCGCCTCGATGCCGCGGTGAACGCAGGGCAGGCGAAGTCGCTGATCCTGGTTGCGCCGCCACGGGCCCTTGGCGTGCTGCGGCAAACCTATTCGCACAGTTTACGCGCTGCGCTACGCGCCGAAATCGACAAAGATTTCGTCAAGCTTCCCGTGCATGAGATCGAGAAGCATCTTGCAGCGTGAATGACGCTCGAGGCGACGGCGGCTTGCCGTTGCTCTCCCGGGCGCGGTCATGCCGCCCTTGCTGGCCGCTTCAACAGTTTGTTGGCGTTGCCTGACAGGATCGCCTCGCCGTCCTTGCCGAGTGCGCGCAGCTCCGTCACGAAATCGCGCACCGCGGCGCGCTCGCGGATTTCCTGCGGG
>VAZQ01000614.1 GCA_005883115.1 Alphaproteobacteria bacterium
CGGTCGAATACGCCGGTATTGATCAGGCGAATCGTCGCCATGACCAGCGAAAATTCCCGGCCGACCGAGCGCGCCATGTCATAGCCGTCGAACTGCTGCGTCTGATTGAGCTTGAGCGCGGGGTGCACGAAAACGAACAAGCCGAGCCTCGCGCATTCGGCCCAGAACGGCTCGAATTCGGCGGCGTCGAGGTAAAGGCCGTTCGTTTCCGACGTGATCACGACGCCGGGAAAGCCGAGCTCGTGCTTGCAGCGCGCTAGCTCGCGCAAAGCCGGCGCGCCGCCGAGCGGGTTGGCGTGTGCGGCGCCAATGAAGCGGCCGGG
>VAZQ01000615.1:0-442 GCA_005883115.1 Alphaproteobacteria bacterium
CCTAGCTGACTGTTGAGCGCGGTCAGGCCGACGCGGCCCCTGTATTTCGGCTCCCACAGTTCGTCCCAGCTCTTCGGCGGGCTTGCAATCTTCCTCGGATTATAGCCGATGCCGATGACCTGCATTGTGATCTTCGGCCCCCACTTGTCCTGAAACGCCGGCAGCAGCTCGGCGTAGCGCGGCGACTTGGCGGCCGGGTATTCCACGATCAAGCCCTCGCGCGCGGCATCGAGCACCTGCGGTGAATCGAAGATCGCCACATCGAATGGCGGCCGGCTGCCCTTGGCTGCCTGCAGCCGCGCGACCTGATCGGTGCCGAGAATAATCGACTGAGTTACGGCGGCGCCGGTGGCGCGGCGGAATGCCGGGGCGAGAATATTGCGGTGAGCTTCGTTCCATGTGCCGGGAAACGTGGCGGCGACCAGCGTTTTGCCTTGGGCCC
>VAZQ01000615.1:623-3567 GCA_005883115.1 Alphaproteobacteria bacterium
GGGCGCCGCAATGGTGTGGCCGGCGCGCGTGGCTCGCTAACCTTGAGCGAGGCGCCGCCTCGAGTCTCGACCTCGTACACGACGTGCGGCCCAAGCGGCATCACCGCCTTCACTACGCCGGCGATACGGCCTTCGCCAGCGGCGGCTTCGAGCCGCAACTGCTCGGGACGCACCGACACCAAGACCAGCGCGCCGGCAACAATCTGCGGGGTTGGTTTAGCCCGTAGTACCGCCCCGCCGGTCACGCGCACGCTGGCGACGCCGCCATCGGCGCTCACGAACTCCCCGGAGAGCACGTTCGCCGTGCCGACAAATTGGTTGACGAACAGCGTGCTCGGGCGGTCGTAAATCTCGGTCGGCGAAGCGACTTGCTCGATCGATCCGCGCGCCATGACCGCGATGCGGTCCGCCATCGACAGCGCCTCTTCCTGGTCGTGAGTGACGAGGATGGTGGTGATGCCGTATTCGCGCTGCAGCCGTTTCACCTCGATCTGCATGTCGAGCCGCAGATTCTTGTCGAGCGCGCCGAACGGCTCGTCGAGCAGCAGCACCTTCGGGTCGGTGGCCAGACAGCGCGCAAGCGCGGTCCGCTGCTGCTGGCCTCCGGAGAGCTGACGCGGCTTGCGTGCTGCGAACTCGCTCATATGCACGAGCGCGAGCATCTCGGCGACCCGTTTGCCGATGCGCTGCCGCGGCCACTTGTGCGCTTCGAGCCCATAGGCCACGTTCTGGGCGACCGTCATGTGCGGAAAGAGCGCATAATTCTGAAACACGATGCCGGCCCCGCGGCGGCTCGGCGGCAAATGGTCGACTGACTCGGCATCGAACAGAACGCGGCCGCTCGTCTGGCGGACGAAGCCGGATACAATGCGCAGCAGCGTGGTCTTGCCGCAGCCGGAAGGGCCGAGCAGCGCGACGAGTTCCCCAGGCGCTACGTCGAGGTTGATATTGCGCACGGCGACGGTGTCGCCGAAGCGATGGCTGATATCCTCTAGGCGCAGCCGGTGCCCGCGGTTGGACGCCATGACCCTCGTGGTTCTTCCGTGCGTTAACCCCGGCAATTCACCATCGCCGGACGGACGAGGGCCGTCAATCTCAATTTGTGTGGAGGGTTTTAGCGCATGCAATGCCGGTTCAAGATGGCGCACCCCTGAGCGGAGCGTGTACCGCCCGCGTTGACAGCCGCGGAGGCGGGCCTACATTAATGCCTGTTCCGAGGGGAGCTCCGGTCAAGGAGCTGAGAGACCCGCTAGTTAATACCGCGGGGACCCTTTGAACCTGATCCGGGTCATGCCGGCGAAGGGACAGGACATTTCATGACCGCACCCCCCCTCCGAATCTCAGTCTTCCTCGCAAGACTGCTCGGACCCGTCTGCGTCGCCATTGCCATCGGCGTGCTGATCAACGCAGCCGCGTACCGGGCGATGGCCGAAGAATTCTTACACAGCGGCGCCCTGATCTATGTGACCGGCCTCTTGGGCATGACGGCGGGCGTCGCGATTCTGCTCAACCACAATGCCTGGGTGGCCGATTGGCGCTTTCTCATCACGCTCTTCGGCTGGCTCACCACGATCGGCGGCGCTCAGCGCATCGTCTGGCCGCAGGGCACCGAAGCCGCCATAAGCTGGTTCCTACAACGCCCGACAAGCCTGATCATCGCCGGCATCATTTGGCTGATAATCGGTGCGGTGCTCTGCTTCTTCGGCTATCGCCGCGAACCCGTTACGGGAGCAAAACGATGAACATCCACGATCCCAATATCGCCACCCCCAAAGTCACGACCGGACCGCTCCCGGGCTCGCGCAAAGTCTACGCGCGGCCCGACGCGGCACCGGAGTTACGCGTGCCGGTGCGCGAGATCGTGCTCACTGATGCCGCCGCCGAGCCGCCGGTTCCAGTTTACGACACCACCGGCCCTTATACTGATTCCGCCGTCACCATCGATGTGGAGCAAGGCCTTGCGCGCACGCGGCTTGAATGGGTGCGCGAGCGCGGCGGCGTCGAGGATTACGAGGGCCGTCCGGTGCTGCCCGTAGACAATGGCAATGTCAGCGGCAAGCATCTCGCCCGCAACTTCCCCACGACACACCGTGCGCTGCGCGCGGCCAATGGAAGCCCCCTGACGCAGCTTGAGTGGGCGCGGGCCGGCGTCATCACCAGGGAAATGGTGTACATCGCCGAGCGCGAGAATCTCGGCCGCAAGCGTCAGCTCGAGCGCGCCGAGGCCGCCCTTGCCGATGGCGAGAGTTTTGGCGCCGCGGTGCCGGCCTTCGTCACGCCGGAATTCGTGCGCAGCGAGGTGGAGCGCGGGCGCGCCATCATTCCATCCAACATCAACCATGCCGAGCTCGAGCCGATGATCATCGGCCGTAACTTCCTCACCAAGATCAACGCCAACATCGGCAACTCGGCGGTGACCTCCTCGGTCGAGGAAGAGGTGGAGAAGATGGTATGGGCGATCCGCTGGGGCGCCGACACCGTGATGGATCTCTCGACGGGCCGCAACATCCACACCACGCGCGAATGGATCATCCGTAATTCGCCGGTGCCGATCGGCACCGTGCCGATCTACCAGGCGCTGGAGAAGGTGAACGGCGATCCGGTCAAGCTGGACTGGGAGTGCTACAAGGACACCCTTATTGAGCAGTGTGAACAAGGCGTGGATTACTTCACGATCCACGCCGGCGTGCGGCTCGGCTACATCCACCTCACCGCCAACCGCGTTACCGGGATCGTCTCGCGCGGGGGCTCGATCATGGCGAAGTGGTGCCTCTCCCGCCACAAGGAGAGCTTCCTCTACGAGCGCTTCGACGAGATTTGCGACATCATGCGCAAATACGACGTGTCGTTCTCGCTCGGCGACGGCTTGCGGCCGGGCTCGATCGCCGACGCTAACGACCGCGCGCAATTCGCGGAACTCGAAACGCTGGGCGAGCTCACCAAG
>VAZQ01000616.1 GCA_005883115.1 Alphaproteobacteria bacterium
AATCGCCGCCTTGACCGAGGGACGCGCGCGCATGCGCGCCCACCAGTCTGCGATCGCGGGATGCTCCGCCCACAGCGCCTCGAGCCTGAGCAGCTCGAGCCGCAAGATATAAGGAATCACCGCGCATTCGGCGTTGGAGAAGCTTTCGCCCGCGAGATAAGGCGCTCGCGCGAGCGCATGCGCCATCCACGACAATAGCTTCTGGTGTTGCGCCAGCGCATCAGCGACGAATTCCGAATCGAGCCCGTGCTCGATCACGCTGCGCTTGTACACCGTGCGCCGCTTCAGCGGCGCCTTGTTGATTTCGGCAAGCCAGACCTCGCGCGGCAGTTTGAGGAAATTGGGCCGGAAAGCGGTGGCGAAGGTCAGAATGGTGCAGGAGTTGTGGACGTATTCGTCGATCAGCTTGTTGTACATGCGCACCTGAAAGCGCGCTGGCGGATCCGTCGGCATCAGCGGCGGACTAGGAAAAGTCTCGTCGAGATAATAGAGGATGAGCGAAGATTCCACGATTGGCGTGCCGTCGTGGACGAGGGTGGGCACGACTCCGTTCGGATTGAGCTTGAGATAGGCGGGCTCGTTCTGATCGCCGCGCAAGGTGAGCAAGTGCTCCTGCGCTGGCTGACCCTTCTCCGCGAGCGCGATGCGCACCTTCTGCGCGCAGACCGAGTTGATGTTGTGGTAGAGCTCGAGCACCGCATCCTCCTCCCGTTGCCGCCGCAACGCGCCTCGCGGCGCAATGCTTTATCTTTCCTGCCGCGATGCTTTCACGGCGCTGCCCGCAGTCAAGGGGGGATGGGCCAAGCCTCAGGGGCGTCTATAGCCGCCTTTGCGGGACCACAGCGACACCCCTTCGCGTGATCGTGCTTGGGTGGGTCATGGCGGTTCGGGCGAACTCAACTCGTACTGCGGGGGGAGGATGGGCTTCGCTGACGCTCAGCCCATCAAAGCTTAGCGCCGGCGGCTTTGGCAGGAGGCAGACGCTATTTGCAAAGCGGCTGGGCCCTTTATCGGCCTTTGACTGGAGGCAGCAAATGTGATTATATCAAAGCGCTTGCGAGGCTACCCCCGCCAGCCCGCGCCTCTATCGGGCTTTGACCGGAGGCAGCAAATGTGATTATATCAAACCGCTTGCGAGGCTACCCCCGCCAGCCCGGCTTCCGGCTTCCGGCTTCCGGGTTGCGCGGTTGGGAATGAAGCCGCCGGTCGCACCGGCGGCTTCGCCCGTTTTAGGCCCCTCTACGGATGGTGCAGCGTGGCGGTGGCGCGGGTGAAGCTGCGGCGGCCATGCTTGAGAGCGAATAAAGGCTGCGCCAGTTCGGCAACCGCCATGGCCGGATCGCGGCTGTCCAAAACAACGAGGTCGGCGGGATGGCCGGCCGCAATGCCGTAATCGGCCGCATTCATTAGCCGCGCCGGCAGCGTGGTGATCATGTCGAAACAGGCTTGCAGATCGCGCGCGCTGCCGAGCTGCGCGATGTTGGCATAGAGGTTCGCCATGCGGATGAGCGAGCAGTCGCCGAATGGCGTGAATGGATTGAGCACGTTGTTGGTTGCGAGCGCGCAGATCACGCCGTGACCAAGCAGCCGATGCACCGGCGCCACCCCGCGCGGCACATGGAACGCGTGATCCCGACCCATCAGGAACAAGTCGGTCGCCGGCAGCACCGTCACGGCGACGCCGCAATCGGCGAGGCGTCGGCCGATCGCGGCGAGACGGGAAGGGTCCATTGCTGAAAGCTTGGTGACGTGGCCCACCGCTACGCGGCCACCCCAGCCATGGGCGGCGGTTTGGCGGCACACGTCATCGAGATGCATCCACGACGGGTCGAGGTCGAAATCCAGGTGAAAGTCGACATCGAGATCGAAGCGGCGCGCGATGTCGAAGATGCGCGCGATCTGCTTTGATGGATCGCTATCGGTATAGGGACAGCCGCCGATGACGTCGGCGCCTTGCTCACACGCTTGCACCAGCAGTTCTTCGGCGCCGGCATCGTTGGTGAGACCCTCTTGGGGAAAGGCGCAGATTTGCAGGTCGATCGCCCAAGCGTAATCGCGCTTGAGCTGACGCACCGCGTGGAAGCCCTTGAGCGCGACGCGCGGATCGACTTCGACGTGGGTGCGCATGCGGCTGGTGCCGTGGATGACGGCTTGCTCCAGCGTGTGCCGGGCGCGGGCGTAGATGTCCGCTTCGGTGAATGTGCGCTTGGCGGCTGCGACCGATCCGATCGCTTCCTCGAGCGTGCCGCGCTCGCCGCCACAGCGGTCGTGGATGCGCGATTTATCGAGGTGGATGTGACTCTCGACGAAGCCCGCGATCACCAGGCGGCCATCGAGTTCTTCGGCCGGTGCATCGGCGACAATGTGTTGGGCAATGTCGACGATGCGGCCGCCGGCGATGGCGATGTCGACGAGCGGCTCCTTGGCTTCGGGCCGCCGCGCTTGCCGCAATACGAGATCGACGGGCATCCGGCTCCCGGATTGTGATCCCTATCTCTGCTCAGAACTCAACGTCGAGTCCTTCCAGTTCGTCAGGCTCAGCTTTGGCGCCGGCAATCCATTCACTGCATGAGCGACAATGCCATGATGGCTTGGGAATAGGTGGCCTGCAGTTGTCGTCGCTTCAGCGGCTGGCTAACAAATTATCTCGCAGGGCAAAATCAAATGCACTAGCTTTGGTGATGCGCGCGGGAGCGACCTCTGCGGGGCAGCGCCAGAGGCGGCGACCGCTCTGGGGAAGAATGCTCCATCATATCGTGCGCGCTAACAGCCACGCCACGGGTTCAATATGGACGGCGATGCAGCAAGCTTTGTCGGCAATATCCCGGAGCACTACGACAGCGGTCTAGGCCCCGTAATTTTCGTTGACTATGCCGCCGACATCGCGCGGCGAGCGGCCGCCTGCAGCCCAGCGCGCGTACTGGAGACCGCCGCAGGCACCGGGATCGTGACGCGGCAACTACGCGACATTTTGCCTCCTGACGTACATGTGACAGCGACTGACCTCAACGCGCCAATGCTTGAGGTGGCGCGCACGAAGTTCAAGCCCGGCGAAGGGGTAGACTTCCGGCCCGCGGACGCGACTGCCCTTCCATTCGAAGACGGCGCTTTCGATGCTGTCGTATGCCAATTCGGCGTAATGTTTTTCCCGAACAAAGACGTGTCCTATCGTGAGGTTCATCGCGTGCTTGCCCCCGGCGGGCATTATCTCTTCAGTGTTTGGGATTCACACCGGCACAACCCGTTTGGGCGAATTGCGCATGAGACCGCTGCCAGTTTCTTCCCTGCCGACCCGCCTCAGTTCTACACGGTGCCGTTCTCCTATTGTGAGATCGACCCGATCAAGGAGTCCTTGATCGATGCAGGA
>VAZQ01000617.1 GCA_005883115.1 Alphaproteobacteria bacterium
GCCGAGCATTGCCGCCATCGTCGTCATGAGAATCGGCCGGAAGCGTTTGATGCAGGCCTGGTAGATCGCCTCCTCCGGAGGGAGGCCTTGCTCGCGCTCGGCGTGAAGGGCGAAGTCGATCAGCATGATGCCGTTCTTTTTCACGATGCCGATCAGCAAGAGGACGCCGACGATGGCGATCACGCTCATATCGAAGCCGAACGCCATCAAGAGAAGCACCGCGCCGATCCCCGCCGATGGCAAGGTTGAGAGAATGGTGATCGGATGGATAGTGCTTTCGTAGAGGATGCCCAGGATCAGATAAATGACCACCAGAGCTGCGGCGACCAGCAGCGGCGTGCTCTTGAGGGATTGCAGGTAGGCCTGGCCGTTTCCCTGGAAGCTCGTCTGCAACGACAGAGGTTTGCCAAGGTCCTTCTCGACTTGCTGAATGGAAGCGACGGCTTCTCCGAGCGAGGTTCCCGGGAGCAGGTTGTACGAGATCGTCACCGACGGAAACTGGCCCTGATGATTGATCACCAGCGGCGATACTTTGATGGCGCTGGTAATCAGGGTGCGCAAGGGTACCTGTTGGCCGCTCGATGAGCTGACATAGAGCTGCCCCAGCGCCTCCGGGTCGTATTGATATTTGGGCGGGACCTCCAGCACGACGTGGTACTGACTCATCTGTGTGTACATCGTCGAAACGATGCGCTGGCCGTAGGCATCGTTGAGGATATTGTCGATGGCGGATGGCGTAATCCCGTAGCTCGATGCGACATCGCGATTGATCGTGATGTCGAGTAGCGGGCCCGCATTCAATTGGTCGGTTGTCACGCCGGTGATGCCCGGCAACGCCCTGATCTTCTCGAGAAACAGCGGAGCCCAGTGGTTGAGCTCGCCGGGATCGGAGTCGGCGATCGTATACTGATACTGGGTCTTGTTCAGCCGTCCGCCGATGGTGATGTCCTGCGCCGCCTGCATGTAGAGAGTAATGCCCTGGATCTTCGCGAGCCTTTGTTGCAAGCGCAGGATGATTTGGTCGGCGCTCGCGTTACGCGCGCTCTTGGGCTTGAGCGAGATGAACATACGGCCGGTGTTGGTCGTGTAGTTGCCGCCGCCGGCGCCGATCCCGGTGCCAACCGAGGCAACCGCCGGATCCTCCAGCACGGCGTCGATCAGCGCCTGGGTCCGCTCGGCCATTGCCTGATAAGAAATGTCCTGCGCGGCCTCGGAGAAGCCGATGATCAATCCGGTGTCCTGCTGAGGAAAGAAACCTTTGGGAATGACCATGTAAAGATATCCGGTCACTGCGACGGTGCCGAGCATCACCATGAGCGTGGTGAAGCGGTGCCGAAGCACAATCTTCAAGCCGGCCTCGTAGAGATTGAGAAGGCCATCGAAGCCGCGTTCGAACAGGCGATAGATGCGGCCATGCTGGTTCGTTTCCGGCTTGAGCAGGCGCGAACACATCATCGGCGTGAGCGTCAACGCAATCACCAGCGAGAGGAGAAGAGCGACGCTCACGGCCACGGCGAATTCCCGGAACAGCTCGCCGACGTAACCGCTCATCAGGAAGAGCGGAATGAACACGGCAACGAGCGAAATTGTGATCGATATGATGGTGAAGCCGATTTCGCCGGCGCTCTTGAGGGCGGCCTGCATCGGCGAGAGTCCCTCTTCGAGATGCCGCACCGTATTCTCGATGACGACCACGGCATCGTCGACGACAAACCCGGTCGCGATCGTCAAAGCCATCAAGGAGAGATTGTCAAGGCTGTAGCCCAGTTCGTAGAGCACTGCGAACGTGCCGATCAACGACAGCGGCACGGTGACGGCGGGAATGATGGTTGCCCAGACGTTGCGCAGGAAGAGAAAGATGACCATCACCACCAGGGCAACCGAAAGGACCAGCGTGAATTGCACGTCCTTCACCGAGGCGCGGATGGTCTCGGTTCGATCGGAAACTGTTTCGATCTTGATGTCGGACGGGATGGACGCCTGCAGCATCGGCATCATTGCCTTGATGCGGTCGACCGTCGCGATGACGTTGGCCCCGGGCGTGCGTTGGATCGGCAGGATGATCGCCCGTTTTTTGTTGAACCAGGCGGCGATCAGATTGTTTTCGGGCCCTTCGATCGCCTTTCCCACATCCTTCACCCGCACCGGCGAGCCATTGCGGTAGGCGATGATCAAGTCGTTATAGGCCTCTGGTTTGAACAGTTGGTCGTTGGTATTGAGTATGTAGCTCTGGCGCGGGCTGTTGAGTGTGCCCTTCGGCAGATCGACATTGTCGACGCCGACCACACTGCGCACATCTTCGAGGCTCAGCCCGCGCGCGGCCAGCGCTTGCGGATCGACCTGGATGCGGATGGCTGGTTTTTGCCGTCCGGCGATACCGACCAGGCCGACGCCGGATATCTGCGAGATCTTTTGCAACAGAATGTTTTCCGCGTAGGCATCGACCGTCGTGAGCGGCAGCGTGTCGGAAGTTGCCGCGAGCACGAGGATCGGTGTGTCGGCCGGGTTCACTTTGTTGATCGATGGAGGGTAGGGCAGGTTGGGCGGCAGATAGGAACTCGCCGCATTGATGGCGGACAGCGTGTCCGCCACGCATCCATCGATGCCCCGACTCAAATCGAACTGCAGCGTGATCTGCGTGTAGCCCAGCGCGCTCGAAGAGGTCATCTGGGTGAGACCCGGGATCTGCCCGAATTGCGTTTCGAGCGGCGTTGCCACGGAAGAGGCCATGGTCTGCGGATCGGCGCCCGGCAGCTGCGCGGTGACCTGAAGCGTCGGATAGCTCGCATTTGGCAGCGCCGCGATCGGCAACAGTGGATAGGCCGCGAGGCCCCCTAGAAAGAGGCCGACCATCAGCAGCGCGGTCGCGACCGGGCGCGCGATAAAGGGTGCGGAGATATTCATGGGATCGGCGTCCGCTGCGCCTCTTGCGCCTTGCCGTGCAGGATGGTCACATGGATGCCGGGCTGCAGCTTGTATTGTCCGTCGACGACCACCTGCTCGCCCGCCGAGAGGCCGGAATCGATCAGGGCTTGCCCGCCGCTCACCTGGCCGACTTTGACCGGCCGCACCGCGACGGTGCTGTCTGAGTTGACCACATAGACGTATGGCCCTTGCGGTCCTTGCTGCACTGCCGGTGGGGGAACCGTCAGCCCGTCATGGCGCGTGTCGAGAAGCAGCCACGCGTTGACGAGCTCACCGGGCCACAGTCGATGCTCTTTGTTGGGAAAGTTGGCTCGGAAGCGGACGCTGCCGGTCGTCTGCACGATTTCGTTGTCGATGAAATCGAGGCTGCCTTCATCGAGCTTCGTCGTGTTGTCCTGGCTGTATGCCTCGACTTTGAGCGACCCGTTGGCCAGCTGCCGTTGAATTTCTGGCAGGCTAGTTTCCGGCAGGGTGAAGATCACGGAGATCGGCTCGACTTGCGTGACCACGACCAAGCCGTTCGGGTCGGTCGGATGAATGATGTTGCCGATATCGACTTGC
>VAZQ01000475.1 GCA_005883115.1 Alphaproteobacteria bacterium
TGCCCGGCCCGGCGCGAACCTGACTGGGACAACCCGGATGATCTCGGAGATGAGCGCTAAGCACGTGGAGCTCATCAAGGAGACGGTTCCCTCGCTCGCCAAATTGGCCGTGCTCTGGAATCCGACGAATTCCTCTCACCGGCCGGCGATGCAGGCCGTCGATGCCGTTGCCCGAGCGTTGTCAGTCCAAGTTCAACCGTTGGAAGTGCGCGCACCTGCAGAGCTCGATGGCGTCTTCGACGTTATCATTCGGGAGAGGGCCGATGGCGTCCTCTTCATCGCGGACCCGGTCTTCTTCATCCAGCTCAAGCGCATGGTGGAGTTCGTGGCATCGAGCCGCTTGCCTGCGATCGCCAATTTCACCGAATTTCCCAAGCTCGGCGGCCTCATGGGCTATGCGCCGAGCCTGGTGGACGAGTTCCGACATGCAGCGGGTCACATCGACAAGATCCTCAAAGGCGCCAAGCCCGCCGATCTACCGGTTGAGCAGCCAACGCGATTTCAGCTGGTCATCAACCTGAAGACCGCCAAAGCAATCGGCCTCGACGTGCCTCCGACCCTGCTCGCCCGCGCCGACGAGGTGATCGAGTAGGCCGCAATTTGCTGCACTGCGTATGTCGGCTCATGGCAGATTTTGTTGCGAAAGTGATTGATGGCTTCCGCTCGAAGTGATTCGGTCGTTGCGACGCGATTCGCTGCGGAGGCGGGGATGATGGGGCGGCTCAATCACGACCAAGGGCAGCTGTTTTATTCATTTAGTCTTGAAGAGGCTGTTCCGGACGATCACTTGGTTCGCGAGATAGCTGCGGTACTCGACTTGGCGTGGGTGCGTGTTGAGCTGGCGCCGTATTATTCCAGTACTGGTCGGCCATCGATTGACCCGGAACTGATGATCCGGATGCTGATCATCGGCTACGTGTTCGCGATCCGCTCGGAGCGAGCGTTGTGTCGCGATGTGCAAGTGAACTTCGCCTATCGTTGGTTTTGCGGGCTGTCGATCGAGGATAAGGTTCCGGATCATTCGGCGTTCTCGCGTGCGCGCAACGATCGGTTCCGCGACAGCGGTATCTTCCGCAGCGTGTTCGAGCGCGTGGTGAACGCGTGCATCAGGGCTGGTCTGGTCGGTGGGGAAAGTTTTGCGGTGGATTCCAGTCTGATTGTTGCCGATGCCAATAAGCAGCGTTCGATCCCAGGATCGGAGTGGAGCAAAGAGCTTGCTGCGCAAGCGGCGAGCCGGGCCGTGAAGGAGTACCTTGCCACCCTTGATGATGCGGCGTTCGGAGCAGCCAGCAGCGTCACTCCGAAGTTTGTGTCGCCGTCCGATCCAGCTGCCCAGTGGACCGGCGCGATGCGAGGACCGGCATTCTTCGCCTACGCCAACAACTATCTGATCGACGTGAAGTTTGGTGTGATCATGGACGTTGAGGCGTCACGTGCCATCCGCCAGGCTGAGGTCGGGGCGGCGAAGACGATGATCGAGCGCACCGAGCAGCGCTTCGATCTCAAACCCGAGCGCCTGGCGGCCGATACCGCCTACGGCTCGGGAGCGAACCTCAATTGGCTCGTCAACGACAAGAAGATTGCACCGCACATCCCGGTAATCGACAAGTCTAAACGCGAGGACGGGACCTTCAGTCGGGATGATTTTACGTTCGATAAAGCGCGCAACCTTTACACCTGTCCAGCCGGCAAGACCCTCACGACGACGGGCAGGTTGGTCAACGACGGCGAGACACTTCTTTATAGGGCCAGCATGCGCGACTGCCGTAGCTGCCCGTTGAACGCGCAATGCTGCCCAAAGGCGCCGTTCCGCAGGCTGCAGCGTAGCATCTACGAGGAAGCCCGTGACGTTGCTCGCGCGCTGGCCAAGACTGAAGTATTCGAGCGATCGCGCCATGACAGAAAACGCATTGAGATGTTGTTTGCACATCTCAAGCGTATCTTGCGGCTCGGCCGCCTGCGATTACGCGGGCCATGCGGGGCGCAATTCGAGTTCACGCTGGCAGCAATCGCTCAGAACCTGCGCAGGTTGGCCAAGCTCGTCGCACGGCCACCTCCGCTGTCCGCCCCATGTGTGACGTGAGCGTTAGGTCACGCTGGTCGCGTTGACGGTCGTCAGCGTAGTCCCCCTCAAGGTCAAGGCTCGTGTTCGGCGCCAAGGCACAACCGGCCTCCTTCCTCGGCGACTTCTGCAACAAAATCTGCCACAAGGCGACATTTGCACCTGCAGCAATCGCGGCTTATCGGGTCACGTTCCCATTTGGAGATAGCGGTCCGTCGCGGCCGTGGTTGCGGTCCCGCGCGCCCGGACGGCTACACCATTTCGGACGGTGGTTTTGGCTCAAAGACGGTTGACCTCGGTTGACGCCCGGTAGACCTCCATAGAGAATTTGGCCCGGAGCGCTCGATCTTGTTGTTTTCGGCCACGAGGGGGAAACGACTATGGTTGATAAAGTCGGCTTGTTGATCACAACCACACCGGGGGACTGGCAAGATTATATTGATGCGTTCACCGACGTGTGGGTGAAAAAGCTTGGGCACTCTAACAACTCAATCAAGAAAGGGCCGCCAGGCGGCGCGCATGGAGATGACCAGGAAATCAGACAAGGGGCACGCGATTTTGAG
>VAZQ01000476.1:0-1013 GCA_005883115.1 Alphaproteobacteria bacterium
CCCTCATAGATTGCTTGCAGAGACGGCGGAAGCGTTGCACGCGGCGGCGGGTGCCGGTCGTGCAGACAAGGGATCAGGAGCACCGGTGCTTCGCCCATATGGTCCCACAAATAAGCCCCGGACATCATGAAACGCCGATACTGCTCTTCATTCATGTGGGCCGGCCGGCCGCGCGCCTTGTATATCTCGCTCGCGATGTCGGAGGCCTTGCGGTAGATCATGACCAGCTTGCGCCGTTGCTCCATGTCGCGCACCACGACGAACCCCCAGTTCTGCGCATTTCCAGCCGAGGGCGCTCGGATGGCGGCGTCCAAAATGCGGGTGATGATCTCCTCCGGTACTGGATCGGGCTTGAGCCGGCGCAGCGCCCGTGCGGAGTAGATCGCGTCGAACAGTGTGATGTCAGTCATGGCGAGCCCTTGCGCATCAAATCCGTTCGGGACTCGGCCGGATCAATCAAGCCTGCTTGTGCCGTCCCACTCCGAGAACTCGATGACGGCGCCGTCGGGATCGCGGATATAGAACTGGCGGCCTACGAAGACGCCCTTCTTGCGGTCCTCTTCCTCGAACACCTCGACTCCTTTGGCAGCGAGAAAGACCTTGGCCTCCTCATACTTCTCCGAGTCGACTTTGAAGGCGTGGTGTGCTCGACGGCTGTCTTTTGCATCGCGCTTAAGTGGTGCGTCGCTTCTCGCCAGAATGACGTGGTCTTTTCCCGCGCGCAAAAACACCATTCCCGACGCCGGCGCACTCTGTATCAGCGTCAGCCCGAGGATCTCAGTATAAAATTTACGACTCGCCTCGAGATCGCTGACCGCGATGCTGAAATGAACGACGCCTTTGGGTTCGATCATGTATGAGGCCCCTGGAGATTCGATTTAATCATGGGCTCACACCTTCCACAAGAATGCCCGCTCGCTGTCGGCAGCGCCCTAATAGATCCCGGGCAAGATGCGCGAGGTGCGCTCCATGTAACGGCGGTAATCCTCGCCAAAGGTCTCGATCATCATCGC
>VAZQ01000476.1:1039-3676 GCA_005883115.1 Alphaproteobacteria bacterium
AAAGAGCGTCCCAAAGCCGACCAGGCCGGCCGGCCCCGCGATCCAGTTCGGCAGCAACAGGGCTTGCGCGAGCGCCCACAGCCAGAACGCCGAATACATCGGGTGCCGCACCCGGTTATAGACTCCGTTCGTCACCAATGTGTGCTGGTCGCGCACTTCGAGTGTGACCGACCAATTGCGGCCGAGGTCCTTATGCGCGCGGTAAAATAGCCACAGCGCCCCGGCGAACACGGCCACGCCGAGCCATGCTTGCCAGGGATGAAACGCATAGTTGGCGAAGCGCGGCGCATCGCTGATCACGTAGACGAATGGAATGATGCCGAGGCCGGTGGCCGAGATCGTCATCAGCACGATCTCACGGCCGCGGTCGGTGCGCCGCTGCTTCGGCGTGCGCCGCGCCCGCCGATCATGGGGGTAGCGGATGACAAACCAACCGACGACGCCCAAGACCCAGACCGCCTTGGCGAGGAGCGGCGTCATAACGATGGCTGCGCCGCCGCAACGCGCGATGGCGCCGGATCCCGGTAGGTGCCGTCGGCAGCGAGGAAATCCAGGAAACCCAGCGGCGACCTTGTCCAATCGGCGAACGAAACCGGACCACACGCCATAAGAAAATAGTCATATGGCGAGCGCCTGTCGTTGGCCATGACGGAGCGATAATGCAGTCGCAGAACGTGGGTACGGCAACGCTCGAATGTTTCGGGCAACAACATGTCGTGGATCTGTACGCGCCGGATCACAGGTTTGCCGTCGAGCCGGTCGTCGTCGATGCGACGCAGCGATACCGGATCGAACTTGTAGAAGCTGATCGTGTCGGCGCGAGATTGATATTCGGTCCAGGCGATCGAGGGCTCATTGACGACGCGGGCAATTCTGGCACGGATCGCTTGCGCGCGCGGGTGCAGCGCGAATTTCGGTATGGTCGCGCCGATGGTGAGCACGCAAACAGCGGCGCCGCGGCGGGCAAAACCGGCGTCCCGGGCGAGCGCGCGAACGATCACATCGAGCGCAAGCATCGCGCCGAGGCTATGGCCGACGAGGATGATCTCGTCCAATCCCCCCTCGTGCGCCCGCGCCAGCAAGGTCTCCGCAAAGCGATCTAGTCGCGCATCGATGTCCGGTCGGCTTCCGTGAATGTAGTCGTGGGCGCAGACCCAATCGTCCAGCAGTTGTTCGACGCGCCAGCGCCGGCCCGGCCAGCGCATCAGCACGAGAAAGAGGACCAGGCCGGCCGGCACGCCGAGCGCGGCGGCGCTAAACCCATCGAGGCCGATAAAACCGGTCAGCAGCCGCGCAAACAACCATCCGGCGACGGCGAACAGCACGACCGAAAGAATCGGAAACAGGAAAAAGATCGCGTAACGCTGGTTCGCGAGGATGTAGCGAAACATCGTCCCGGTCACGATGAAATCGAGATAGGCGCGCAGCGCCTTAACAAGCCGCAGCGGCAGCGGCCGCGTGAAATCGCCGCGGACGATGTCGTCCCACAGAAGAATTTCGTGCACCGCCTCGACCTGCCAATTGGGACCGCCCGCGCGCGCGCTCCACCACGCGCGCGACTGCTCGCCATCGTGCGTGAGCTCCGACACGCTCGCGTCGACATTCCATGTGCGCCGAAAGACCTCGAGCTGGCGCGCAAACCGTCGATATTGCGCGCCGGCATCGATCGGGTCGTAGCCCGCCACATGATAGACGTGTCGGCGCCGCACCATTGCAACACTTGCCTATTTCATCATCTCGTCCGGCGGCATGATGCCCCACAGATTCGCCGCCGCGGGGTCCTTGGGCCACACTTTCGGTTTCTGCGGGCGGTCGCGGTGCCATGGGCGCGGCTCGAAATAGCCAAGCTCCTCGTTGACCTGGTCGAGCTCAGCGAACAGCTCGGTGATCAAACCGTTGGGCGCGCGGTGATAGGCGAAAAGATTGTGACCGATGCCATGCCGCCCGGGCCCCCAGATCAGCTTGTAGCCATTGAGGCTGAGAAAATCGCAAGCGGTCTGCAGGTGCGCCCAATCGCGCAGCTCGAACGCCGTGTGAAAATGCCGGTTCGCGTCGATCTGCATCAGGTTGATGGTGTGATGGTCGCGGCCACAACGCAGAAAAGAGAAGAAATCTCCCATCCAATCGGACTCGCGAAAGCCGAGCACGTCGCAATAGAACTTGGTGACGTGCTTCACGTCAGTGACGAAAAACGCGACGTGGCCAAGCTTGTGGGGAACGATGCCTTTGGCCGGGAAGCGTTGCCCGGAGAACGCCTCCCGCTTGAATACCTCCATCACAGTCCCCTTCGGATCCTCGAACGTGACCATGTCCGCGATCGAGGGCTCGGCGTCCTTGCGCCTCTGGGTCTTGATGCCGTGGCCCTGCACCTGCTTCTCGAACGCGCCGAGATCATCGTCGGGCGCGATCTGGAACCCGAGGCGCACGCATTTCGCCTGCGCGCTCTTGTGCAACACCACGGAATGATGATCGATCGTCGAGGCAAGATACACGCCATCCTTGTTCTTGTCGGTCACCGTGAGGCCGATCACGTCGGTGTAATATTCGATCTGCTTGTCGACATCCGGCATTTCGTAGACGGCGTGAGCAATCTTCTTGACGCGGATCATGCGGACCTCCGTTGTCTTTCCCTGCAAT
>VAZQ01000476.1:3719-6506 GCA_005883115.1 Alphaproteobacteria bacterium
ACCGCACGGTCGAGCATGGGGGTAGCGACGCCAATGCTGTCGGCAAACTCCCCGATCATATCGAAATAGTGCTGCAGCGCGGGCGCCGTGCCTTGCGGAGGAAGAAAGCGCCGCTGCGCCATCCACGGGGCGCGGATGCCGAACTGCGTCGAGCCGCCGCTGCCGCCGGCGATCGCCTTGATCATGAGGTCGACGTCGACACCGGCTTTAAGCCCGAGCGCCATGGCTTCCGCGGCAGCTGCGATGTGAACGGCGACGAGCAGATTGTTGACGAGTTTGACCCGGCTTGCGGCACCGAACGGTCCGAAATAGAGGCAGGTATCGGCAAATCCGCGCACGTAGCGCTCGGCCTTGGCGCAGGCCTCCTCGTTACCGGCGAGATAGATCACCGCCTTGCGCGCCGACACCATTCCCGGCGTTCCGCTGACCTCGCCGTCGAGAAAAGTCGCGCCTTTGGCCGCAAGCGGAGCCACGTAACGTTCCTTGTCAGGGACCGGATATGAGCCGAGCTCGACAATAATTTGCCCCGCCCGCGCTGATTTGATGAGCCCATTGGGACCCTGCACGACGTCCTTGAGCGCCTGCGAGGAGGGCAGGCACGAGAATACGATGTCTGCCTGCGCGCCGACGTCGGCTGACGAGCGGCCCGCAATGCCGCCGAGTTTTTCGAGCTCAGCGAGCGAGCTGCGGCGATAGCCCACCACCCGATAGCCGCTCTTGATCAAGTTTTCCCCGATCGCCAGTCCGATCTTGCCCACCCCGATGAGGCCCACCGTTTCCATGCGCTCACCTTTTACTCACACGCTCACTCGTTTCACGCGAGCTCGAGCGACTGATCGGAAAAGTGCAGCTTGATGCCGAGCGAGCCCTCCATCACCGTCCATTCCCGCAGCTCGAAGCTGCGCAGCCCATGCACGACGAACGGATCGGCCTCGGCGATCTCGCGTGCCGCTTGCGCGTTCGCCGCACGCACGACGGTCAGGCCGTCGCCGCGCATTTGGCCGTCGGCTTGCGCCAGCGGGCCCGAGGCGAACAACACGCCCTTCTTCTCCAAGCCGATCATGTATTCGAGGTGACGCGGCAAGTGCTCGGCGAGCCGCTCGGGCGCCGCGCCGCCCTTGGACAAGATGACGTAAAGCTTTTTGCGAAGCATGCCCTTTGTGAGCTCGCGGATGCGCTCTTGCGTCACGTTCCCCTCCCTTCCCCTGAGGTCACAGCATCCCCCATACGTGCCCGCGAGCATGGCGAGGTGAGCGGCCGCAATCAAGCATCTGCTGCAGCTGTAGCGGCTGGGCGCGATGTCTGCTGCGCCTGCTGGATTCGCCGCCACACCTGCTCGGATGTCAGCGGCATGTCGAGATCGGTGACGCCGAGGGGAGCGAGCGCATCGAGCGCCGCACCGATAACGGCAGCCGGCGCGCCGATGGCACCTGACTCGCCACAGCCCTTGGCGCCGAGCGGATTATGGGTGCAGGGTTGGCTTTCATCGCACTCGGTCCCGAACGACGGCACATCGTCGGCGCGCGCAATGGCGTAATCCATGAACGACCCGCACACGGGCTGCCCGCCTCCGTCATAGGCGCATCGCTCGAGAAGCGCCTGCCCGATCCCCTGGGCGAGCCCGCCGTGGATCTGGGCCTCGACGATCATCGGATTGATGACGGTGCCGATATCGTCCACCGCCCAAAAAGCGACGATTTCGGTGCGGCCGGTGTCGGGGTCGATCTCGACCTCACAGAGATGCGTGCCGTTGCTGAAGGCAAAGCTCGGCGGATCGTAAACCGCGGTCTCCTGTAGGCCGGGCTCGAGCGTTTCGAGCGGAAAATTATGCGGCACGTAAGCCGCCTGCGCGACCGCCGCGAACGAGACACGCCGGTCGGTACCGGTCACGAGGAATGCGCCGCCGCTGAAGTCGATATCGCTCGCGGCCGCCTCGAGCAGGTGACCAGCGATCAGCTTTCCTTTGGCGATGATCTTGTCGGCAGCGCGATCGAGCGCGCAGCCGCCGACCGCGATCGATCGCGAGCCGAAGGTGCCGGTGCCGTGGGGCACCGCATCGGTATCGCCCTCGATCACCTCGATCTTCTCGACCGGAACCCCGAGTCGCGAGGAGAGGATCTGAGCAAACGTGGTGGCGTGACCTTGGCCGTGATTGTGGGTTCCGAGCATCGCCCGCACGGCGCCGTCGGGTTCGACCCGGATCGATGCCGCCTCATAGAAGCCGACACGAGCACCCAGCGCGCCGGCAAAACGCGACGGCGCGACCCCCGAGGACTCGACGTAGCAGGCCATGCCGATCCCGCGTAGCCGCCCGCGCCGCTCGGCGTCGGTGCGGCGCCCATGGAATCCGTCGTAATCGGCGAGCGCGAGCGTGCGCGCAAAAATTTTCGGGAAATCGCCGCAGTCATAGGTTGGGCCAATCGGTGTCTTGTACGGCATCGCGGTCGGCGGAACGAGGTTGCGCCGTCTAATCTCCGCGCGGTCGATGCCGAGCTTATCGGCCGCGCGGTCTGCAAGCCGCTCGAGCACGTAACAGGCCTCGGGCCTGCCCGCGCCGCGAAACGCATCGGTCGGGGTGGTGTTCGTGAACAGGCCGGTCACTTCCACGAAGATCGCAGGCGTACGGTAACCGCCCGCCAACAGCGCGCTGTAGATCGCGCTCGGAATGGCCGCGCCGAATGTGGAGACATAGGCGCCGAGATTGGCCAAGGTATCGACCTTGAGCGCGAGGAAACGACCGTCGCCATCGAACGCGAGCTCAGCATGCGTCAGGTGATCGCGCCCTTG
>VAZQ01000167.1 GCA_005883115.1 Alphaproteobacteria bacterium
CTTCGGTTGGTCGTCTGCCGCGCAGTCCGCAGGAGGAGTTGCTGTGCGCGCTGTTTGCGGAGGTTCTCGGGGTCGAGCGGGTTGGGATTGACGACGACTTCTTTGCGCTTGGTGGCCACTCGCTGCTTGCGACGCGTCTGATCAGCCGGATCCGTTCGAGCCTTGATGTTGAGGTATCGATCCGCAGCCTGTTTGAGGCGCCGACCGTTTCGGCCCTCGTTACGCATTTGGCCGACCGGGTGCCAGTCCGGTCTGATCTCGAGCCTCTGCTGCCGCTCAGACCGCATGGAAAGATGCAGCCGTTGTTCTGCATCCATCATGCGGGAGGATTCAGCTGGCCCTACTCAAGACTTATTACCCACCTCCCCCCGGAGTATCCAATTTACGGGCTGCAGGCGCCTAATCTTACTCAACCAAAAATGCTGCCCACCAGTATTGAAGATGTGGCGCTGGATTACCTAAGGCTTATTCGAGAGGTTCAGCCTCATGGACCCTACAACCTGCTCGGCTGGTCCTTTGGAGGGTTGGTGGCGCATGCAATTGGCACTCACCTCCAGTCCATAGGCGAAGAAGTTGAAATGCTCGCGCTCCTCGACAGCTATCCTTATAACTCTGAAGTACCCCTGACTCGCCAGGAGGAGAAACGCCATGAAGAAGTCCTGTTCGCCGGAGCGGCTGATCCGATACGCAATATGGTCGACACCTTGCGTCACGACGAACATCTCCTCTCCATGCTCAACGAGCGCCACTACGAAGCTATCATGGATGGCTATGACAACAGCGTTCGGCTGATGAGGAGATACTTGCCACAAGAATTTCGTGGCGATGTCTTGCTTTTCGTGGCGACTCAGGGCGAAGCGAAACCCTCGCACGAGGTCTGGGCGCCGTATGTCCGCGGTGAGATCAAAGTCCATTCAATCGACTGTACACACGACGCCATGATGGATCCTCTACCAGCTGCGAGGATCGGACGTATACTTGCGACTGAGCTCGGAAGACGGCGGAGGACAATGACACTCCATATCAAAAGGAGAACATCGTGACTAATCCATTCGAAGATGAAAACGGCATCTTTCATGTTTTGATCAATGAAGAAGGACAGCACTCCCTTTGGCCAAGCTTCGTAGATGTTCCCGACGGTTGGACCATCATTCATAAATCCGACAGCCGTGCTGCTTGCCTCGAGTTCATAAATCGAAACTGGACCGATATGCGCCCAAAGAGCCTAATCAAAAGCATGGAGCAGTTGTCCGCGAACGAACAAAAAGACAATCCGTCTGATTAGTTGTTGCGTTGAGTTCAAATCTGAAATGGCGTTCAAGCTTCCGACATGGCCAGTTACAGGCCGTATATACGTGCTGGTTCAAATTTAGATGTTGAATCGCGTGGGCTCAAAGCCGCGCGGTAATCACAGTCCGAGCGCGAATATAATCAATTCTTTTTGGACGTACGAAAATCATTCAAAGTCGCTCCGCTTTCGAAGTGCTCGATGAAAACCCGGCCGATGCTCCGAGTGCAGGCGATCGCAGAGATGGTGGAGACGACAGTTCCTAGCAGGGCACCGGCCGGCACGACGTAGAACAGCGTCGAAGTCGTAACTACTGCGAAGCCCGCAGGTGTGGCGCCCCCTACCAGACCTGCGACTATGGCGCGAGCTCGATCACGTTCGAAGGGAACGCCGTACAGGTTGCTCAGGATCTTCACCATGCGGATGATTATCGTTGTAATGCCGGCGACACTCGCGATTGGCAGCGGGACAACTCCGCCGAATGCCGAATAGGTAGCATGACGATCCACGATCGCGCGTGCTTGCGCTAATCGCTTCGCGATGTCCACTTTGGCGGACATCGAGGGTGCGCTGTTGGGGGTTAGCGGGTCGACTGAAGGCGGCCGCGTCGTCTCCGTGGCGTGTGCCACCGGGTGGGAATCCGGCGCTGCACTAGTTCCGCTGGATAATTCGTTCGTAGCCATCATGCCCGCCGGCGTCCGGCGCCACTCATTGCCGTTGCCGGCCGCAGCTTCGCCCACGCCGTGCATCGTAACGCTGATTGCGCTGGGAAGCTTCTTTCTCACGCTTATGCCGCCTGTCTAATGGCGAGGATATTGTCGACCTCGGCAGCGATCGCTGCAATGTCGCGCGCGGCGGCTCCCGCACGCTCCATGAGGCTCGGCGTGGCCCCCCAGAGTGCGGCTTCCGCATAGATAACGCGGTTGGTCATCTCACTTTCGAGTAGGGGGAAGCCGGCCGCGCCCAGCTCGGAACGAATGTGTTTGGCAATTACGGAATCCCGTGTCGTCTGCGTAAGTAAGCAACGGAACATCGGCCGTCGGTCCCCAGCACTCTTGGTGAGCATGTTGAGGGTATCGATCATGCGATCAACGTCGAATGGAGAGGCCTTGACTGGCACGAGTACAAAGTCGCTTGCGGTGAGACATTTGGTTGTGATCTCTGAACGAAAACCCGGCGTATCGATAATGACTAGGCCGCCGCCGAGAGAAAGCCGGTGGGCCGCGTTGCAGGCGTATTCAGTCGCATCCTCAACAACCGGCACGCCATCGAGCGCTCGGTCGCGCGCCGCAAGCCGCGCGATCGAGCGCTGTGGATCGGCATCGATGATAGTCGGATGGCGGCCCTCAAGATGCCAATGTACGGCAAGGCAGCTTGCGAGCGTACTCTTGCCGCTGCCGCCCTTCATGGTAGCTACGGTGATGATCGTGCTCATTCTCATCCGGCCCCTGCCGCAACAGCGACGAATCATCCGAATCGATGTTATCGGTTTCTTGGCGAACTGCCTACTATTTGACTATGGCCGCCAACAAAGCTCGATGCTTTTCGAGCAATAGGGTCAAGCATTCGTCCCAGGTCCCGTTCAATTTTCATCCGGCCGCCTTGCGCAGACGCTGGCCAACCGCTGCCAGGACCGAATCCACGCGGTGCCAGTCGGACTCGCTCGGAATAGCGAACCGCAGCCAGGTCGGCTCTTCGCGGAAGGGCCGGACGATTATTCCGTTGGCTCCAAGATGCTGAAATATCTGATGTGCGTCGCGCGCGCGAACCAGTCGGAATAATGATGTGCCGCCGGCAACCTCGAGGCCTGCACTCTTTACTGATCGATCGAAGTTCTCCGCAGCGCGCAGCAGTCGGACACGAGTGGCCTCAATCCAGGCAGCATCTGCAAGGGCCCGTTCGGCGATCGCGATCGCTGGACCAGATACGCCCCATGGGCCTATGGCGCGCTTGAGCTTTGCTATTAGGGGGGGCGCAGCGAGCGCGAATCCTAGCCTTAATCCGGGCAGCCCGAAGAACTTTCCAAAGGATCGGAGCACGACAATGTTTCCATGCTCTGTCTCCCCCGCCAAGCTTGCTTCTGGCGGTCCGACATCCATGAAGGCTTCGTCAACGACTAGAAGACCGCCGTGGGGATTCAACTCGTTGCACAATTCAAGGAGTTCCTCTTTGCCAATGATCCGTCCGTCAGGATTATTCGGGTTGACCACAATCGCGAGGTCGGCTCCGCGCAATTTGTCGACCTCCCTGGCGTCCAACACCGCATGTCCGGCATGTGCAGCGGCCTGCGCATGCTCGGAATAAGTTGGGCCGAGAATGACTGCCCGACCGGCAGGCGCGAGTGCCGCCACGAGCGGCAATAGGATCTGGCTCCCCGGCGCGCACACCACGTGCGCGGCCGATGGCGCCCCGTAAGCTTGCGCTGCGATTGCTGAAAGTCGCCATTGCGCCGCAGGATCAGGCAATCGCGCGAATACGTCCTGGCCCAGCGGCGGCAATGGGTAAGAATCAGGGTTGATTCCCGTCGACAGGTCGATGAAAGGTTGCGGCGCCTCAGGAAACAGCTGCCGCGCCGTGGTGAGGTCGCCGCCATGCTCGAGGCGCGGATCCGGACGGGAGATCATGGCTGTAGCGCTCACCGCTTTGGCCGTCCTGATCGAGATCATCGTCGGTTATCCGCGTTGGCTGTTGCGATCAATCAGGCACCCGGTGATGTGGATGGGCCGCTTC
Organism: Alphaproteobacteria bacterium; assembly: GCA_005883115.1. Classification (GTDB taxonomy): domain Bacteria; phylum Pseudomonadota; class Alphaproteobacteria; order Rhizobiales; family Xanthobacteraceae; genus VAZQ01. The sequence goes on from VAZQ01000167.1 coordinate 4,019, forward strand.
ATCGCGATCTTGGAGCGCAGCTGGAACAATGGGAGTGCCGGCCGCACCCTGAGGCAGACACTTGGAGTTGTTACGGTTTTTCTCCTTGTCGCTATCGTGGCTACGGCGGCCCTGGTGATCGAGCGCGGGCTTCTAATTCTGCCATTCGGTATGATTGGTGCCGGCATTCTTGGGAGCACGTTGATCGCCCAGCGAAGCCTCCACCAACACGTGGTGCGCGTTGCCGATGCGCTCGAGAACGAAGGAATTCGTAGCGCGCGAGAAGCAGTGTCGCACCTCGTCGGCCGCGATACCCATCGCCTCGACGAGGCAGGTGTCGCTCGCGCAGCGATCGAAAGCCTAGCCGAGAATTTTTCCGATGGGGTGGTCGCGCCTGTCTTCTGGATGATCATCGCGGGACTCCCTGGTGCTGCAACTTACAAGGCGATCAGCACGGCAGACAGCATGATTGGGCACCACAGCCCGCGATATGAGGCCTTCGGCTGGGCCGCTGCCCGCCTCGACGATTTGGTCAATCTGCCAGCATCGCGGATCGCGGCTCTGCTTATCATCGCTGCTGCGGCCGTAACACAAGGCGCTTCGGCACCAGAAGCGTGGCGCGCGGTACGTCGGGACGCGCGTCATCACCGTTCGCCGAACGCAGGCTATCCTGAAGCGGCAATGGCAGGTGCGCTTAGCCTTTCGCTAGCAGGGCCCCGCGCCTACGGCGGGGTCGTGATCGACGATGCGTTTATGGGGAACGGTCGCCGTGCGGCGAAAACGACGGATATTCGGGCTGCGCTCGCACTATACCGTCGCGCCGACGCAATCTTGGTGGGATTCGTTATTTTGATGGCCGCTGCTCTCATCGCGATAGGCTGAGCAGGCGATCGATATCGACGTGAGCGGCGAGATGGGCCGCGAGTTGGTCCAGAGTTTCATCAACCAGCGCATCATAGGAAACCGCTGCCTGGCCTGCTGCAAAGCGCTCGAGCCAGGCAGAGCGTTGTCGATCCTCTGTGAACAGGCCGTGGATGTAGGTTCCCATGATGCGTCCGCTAGCCGAAACTGCCCCCTCCAGCGATCCATTGGAGAGGCGTGCGAAAGCCCTGGCGCGGTCTGGCCCTTCGGTCAGCCCCATATGCATCTCATATCCGGAGAACGGTATGCCGTCGCCGGTTGTCCCGCATACGCGCTCAAGGCGCTTCTCTGCAGTCAAAGTCGTTTCGACGTCGAGTAGGCCCAGACCATCGACCACGCCAACGGGCCCTTCCAGTCCGACTGGGTCGCGTATCGTGCGTCCCAGCATCTGGTAACCACCGCATAGTCCCAAGACGGTGCCGCCGCGCCGGACATGCGCAGCGATATCAATATGGAAGCCCGCATCGCGAAGCGCGGCCAAATCAGCAATCGTTGCCTTCGCGCCAAGCAGGATGACGAGATCAGCGTCGCCAGGAACCGCGTTGCCAGGACGAAGACGAACGAGATCGACCGCAGGCTCCGCCTCCAACGGGTCGAGATCGTCGAAGTTGGCCACATGGGGAAGGATTGGGACAGCAATCTTGATCCGCGCGTTAGGTTTCTTGATGCGGGTAGTACCCTCGAGTGCCACTGCGTCTTCCGCCGGAAGCAGTCGAGCACCGGGAAAGAAGGGTACGACCCCCAGCGCCTCCCATCCGGTGACTCGCTCGATCGTTGCCACCCCATCGGCGAATAGCTGTGGATCACCGCGAAATTTGTTGACGAGAAAGCCGCGAATTTGTGCGGCATCGCTGGGATCGAGCACCGTTTTAGTACCGACCAGACTGGCGATGACGCCGCCTCGGTCGATATCGCCGATCAGAATAACCGGCACATCGGCCGCGCGCGCAAATCCCATATTGGCGATGTCATGTCCGCGCAGGTTCACTTCCGAGGCGCTGCCAGCGCCCTCGACAAGTACGATATCAGCCTCCCTTTTGACGCGGGCGTAGCTGTCCAGCACGAAGTGAGCCAGATCCGGCTTCATGCGCTGATAAGCGCCGGCGTTTGCGGTTCCTCGAGCGCAACCCTGTACTACGAGTTGAGCGCCCACCTCACTCTGTGGTTTCAGCAGCACGGGATTCATGTGCACGCTCGGCGAGACGCGTGCAGCTCGCGCCTGCAGAGCCTGCGCTCGGCCAATCTCGCCACCGTCGACGGTCACCGCCGCGTTGTTGGACATGTTTTGCGGTTTAAACGGCCGGACCTTGAACCCGCGATTTGCCAACGCCCGCGCCATGCCAGCGACAATCAGCGATTTCCCAACATCGGATGCCGTGCCCTGGAACATGAGCGCGCGGGCGGTCAAGGTCAGAACTCTATACCAGGTTGAGCTTTAACGCCGGCCGCGAAATGGTGCTTCACGAGCGTCATCTCGGTCACGAGATCGGCCGCGGCGACGAGTTCAGGCTTAGCGTTGCGGCCCGTCACAATGATGTGAAGCCCGGTCCTACGTGCGTTCAATGCGGTCACGACAGCGTGCACGTCGAGATAAGCATAGCGGAGCGCGATATTGATTTCATCGAGGATCACTAGCCCAAACGTCGGGTCACGCATGAGTTCGAGCGCCTTCTCCCAAGCCCGCTCTGCGGCAGCAATGTCGCGCTTCAGATCCTGCGTTTCCCATGTAAAACCTTCGCCCATTGTGTGCCAGGAGATCTGGTCTCCAAACACGGCGAGAGCGTCGCGCTCTGCGGAGTGCCAAGCTCCTTTGATAAATTGAACGATGCCGACGCGATGCCCGCGGCCGAGCATGCGCAGCGCGAGCCCGAAGGCGGCCGTCGATTTGCCCTTGCCGGGTCCTGTGTGAACGATGAGGAGGCCCTTTTCGGTGGTCTTTCCGGCCACCTCTGCATCCTGCACGCGTTTTCGCTTCGCCATCTTGGCGCGATGGCGCTCGACCTCCAGCTCGTCGATCGGTTTGCCCATGTTTACCCCTTTATGGTGAGCGGCAGTCCGGCGACGACGAGGAGAACGCGATTTGCGCGCGCGGCAATCCGCTGATTGAGCATCCCCTGTGCATCGCGGAAACGGCGGCCGAGAGCGGTATCGGGCACGATGCCGAAGCCCACCTCGTTGGCGACCAGCACAACCGGTGCGGCGGCTCGTGCCACCGCGGAGTCAAGCCGCTCGATCTCTGCATCGATATCCGCCCCAGCTAGCAGCGCATTTGATAGCCACAGCGTCAAACAATCGACGAGTAAGGGCGTCCCCGCGTGGGCGGCGAACGCCCCCGCAAGATCACGCGGCGCTTCGAGAGTTTTCCAAGCTAGTCCACGCCGTGCGCGATGGACGGCAATGCGCTCTGCCATCTCGGCGTCGCCTGCTTCGGCTGTTGCTAAATAAGTCCAGGGCGGTGGCAGCGCCGTGATCAAGCTCTCGGCATAGCGGCTCTTGCCCGACCGAGCGCCGCCGAGGACGAGCGTGAGCGGCGCGCGGCTCGGCACATTGGACGCGACCAAGATTTCTACGCGCCGGGTATGAGTTGGCCGATCAGAGCAGTTAATCCGACTCCGACAATCGCTGCGCCCGCAAGCCGCGGCATGAGTTCGGAGCTACCTAAGCCTCGCCAGCGCGCGAACAGCGCGGTTCCGACACTGAGCGTGCTCTGGACAAAAATGAGTCCCACAAGATACGCGTGAAGGGGGGATGTCTCCGCGCCGACAATCGACTCGCCGAACGCGTAGCCATGAAAGAGGCCGGCAACCACGAAAAGCACCGCCCACAACCAGACTGAGAGAGCGCGTCCGCGCGCAATCAGGAACCCTGCCAGCAAAACCGAGCATGCAACGACAATCTCGGCCCCGGGGAGGTTGATGCCGTTGACGTGCAACATGACACCGATTGCTGAGGCAATCACGAACAGTGCCGGTAACGCCAGATTGAGGCCGCCGATGCCGACTGCAATGCCGATCGCCAACAAAAAGGCCAGGTGGTCCGGACCAATGACCGGATGGGCGATGCCGGACAAAAGACCTTCAACAAGTGTCGAGGGAGTGGCGCCACCCATCACATGGTGGGCGAAAGCTGATGTTGTGCAGAGAAAAAGAACCGCGACGAGCACCGTGCGGCAAAGCAGACGTACACCCATAATATTCCCCCATTGCTCGCCCTCTAGTGGGCCGAGCTTCGTCTACCTGCAGGACTATAGCTCTCGGAGAATCGACCGCAAGCGCAAGGTCGCGCATCGGCATTGACAAAGCGTGCACGGCAACCGTTAACTGGGCGCGATCGACGGTCTCTCATCCGAGAGCGAACAGGGAATGCGGTGCGGAACGACTGTTCCAAAGCCGCAGCTGCCCCCGCAACTGTAAGCGGCGAGCCCGTGCCACATTGCCACTGGGAACAATCCCGGGAAGGCGGTCACGGGCGGGGACCCGCGAGCCAGGAGACCTGCCGTTGATTCGGTCGTGACCCGGCGGGGCGCTCCGGGGTCGGTCGCTTCGCACCAAGCACCCGGATTCGGGCGACCGCCCCTGCGGAGCGGCACGAGTGGGCTCTGGGCAATCACACGAGACCGACATGCTCGCGTCCGCCGACGCTACGACGGTGTATGTGTGCGTCACCTGCCAACATGCCGGCACAACAGATAGCGAGCCACGGCCCGGCGCGGTCCTAGCGGCGGCAGCGACGAAAGCTGCCGAAGGCAGTGGGGTTATAGTCAAGCCCATTCGGTGCTTGGCGAATTGCACGCGCGGCTTGAGCGCCGCCGTGCGTTGCAATGGCTCTTGGACCTACGTTTTTGGCGGTCTCGACGCGGCGTGCGGGCCGGCACTCGTCGAGGGCGCCCGCCTTCTGGCGAGCGCGAGCGACGGCATCATGCCATGGCGCGGAAGACCACAGCCGCTCAAGCGGGGCCTCATCGCTCGGGTACCCCCGATCAATTTTGAGGAACTCGAATGAACAATTCGATTGCGCGCGTGCCCTGTACCATCGTGACGGGCTTTCTCGGGGCCGGCAAGACAACCCTGATCCGACACGTGTTGGCCTCTGCAAAGGGGCGCCGATTGGCCGTGATCGTGAACGAGTTCGGGGACGTCGGTATTGACGGCGAGATTCTCAAAGCTTGCGGCGACGCGTCCTGCCCACAAGAAAACATCGTCGAACTTGCCAATGGGTGTCTGTGCTGCACCGTCGCTGATGACTTCGTACCTGCGTTGGATACGATCCTTGGGCGGAAACCGCTGGTCGAGCACATCGTGATCGAGACATCCGGGCTCGCGCTTCCGAAACCATTGGTTCAGGCGTTTCAGTGGCCGATGATAAAGAGTCGCGTTACCGTCGACGGGGTGGTTGCCGTTGTCGACGGTGCCGCGCTCGCGGAGGGGCGCTTCGCAGCCGATCTGGATGCGCTGAGGCGTCAGCGCCAGGCCGATCCGGCGCTCGATCATGACGATCCGATCGAGGAAGTATTCGGGGATCAAATCGCGTGCGCTGACCTCGTGGTGCTCAACAAGCGCGATCTGTTAGATATCGTCGCGGCGGAGAAGGCAGCCGAGACGATTGTGAGGTCCTTGCCCCGTGCCGTTAAGATTGTGCCTGTGACCCATGGCAAAGTTGATCCGGCAGCCTTGCTCGGGCTGGGCATCGGAGCGGAAGACGATATTGCCAACCGCCAAACGCGCCACGACGCCGAACTAGAACATGACCACGATGACTTTGAAAGTTTCGTCGTTCCCTTGCCGGAGATCGCTGATCCGGCGCGCTTCGCGAGCCGTATAGCGGCCGCGGCGGCAGGCGCGAGTGTTCTGCGGGTGAAGGGATTTGCCGCCGTCGTTGGCAAGCCGATGCGCCTGCTCGTACAGGCCGTCGGTCCACGTGTGAGCCATCACTATGACCGTGTCTGGACCGCCGCAGAGAAGCGCCAGGGCCGGCTTGTCGTGATCGGCATGAAGGGGCTCGACCGCGACGGCATCAAACGCGCCCTCTCAGGGTGAGCAATGCATTTGCTAACGACCACCTCGGCTTCCATCGACGAGTTGGTCGAGGCCATCGATCTGCGCCAGGCGCCCGGAGACATTGTGATTTTGTCTTTTGCCGACAGTGATCTGTCGGCCCTTGCCGCTGGTTGGAGAGCACAGCGGGATGTGCTGCCTAAACTGCGACTGGCAAACTTGCGTGATCTGCGGCACCCCCTCTCTGTCGATCTCTGGGTCGACAGCGTGGCACGCTATGCCAAGGTCGTTGTGGTCCGGCTGCTGGGAGGTCTTGAATGGTGGCGCTATGGCGTCGAGCGCCTCTCATCGGTCNNNCGGGGGAAGATCGCGACGATCCTCGCCTCACCGAAGCCTCCACGTTGCCGGCGCATGAGCTGCATACGTTGTTGCATTTCTTTCGCGAAGGCGGGCAAGAGAATTTGGCGGCGCTGCTTCGGCAGCTTGCGCGATATTGTGGGTCACCGATCGACATCTGCGAGCCGCGTCCCGTGGCGCGCATGGCCGGATATATTCCCGGCGAAGGAGCGGTCGATCTCGACCGTCTGGCCGCGTTCTGTCCGCCCGAACGGCCCTGTATTCCGATCATCTTCTATCGCGCGATGCTGCTAGCAGCCGACACGGCAGCAATCGATGCATTAGCGCGGGCACTGACAGAACGTGAGTTGGCACCTGCGCCGCTGGTGGTTCCCAGCCTGAAGGATCGGGCGGCGGCGGAATTCGTGTGCGCTGCGGTTGCACGACTGAAGCCGGCTGCCATCGTCACCGCGACGGGGTTCAGCGCTGCTGCGGCAGCCGGCGCGTCGACGCCATTCGATCACACCACCGCGCCCGTGTTGCAGGCGGTAATCGCAACCACACGGCGTTCGGCATGGTCACAGAGTCCGCGAGGCCTCGGTCCCGCCGACCTCGCGATGCATGTCGTCCTCCCGGAAATTGATGGTCGCGTGCTACAAGGCGTGATTGCGTTCAAGGAGCCATTGCCAACAGACGATGACCTTTGGTTCACCGCATTCGGAAGTTTGCCGGAGCTCGACCGCGTTGCCATTCTCGCGAACCGGATCACGGCGCTGGTCAAGCTTCGGGCGAAACCGCGTGCCGAACGCCGGGTGGCAGTATTGCTGCCCGATTATCCGGGCGCGGCGGGTCGCGCCGGTTACGCCGTAGGCCTTGATGTGCCCGCGAGCATGGTTGCGCTGC
>VAZQ01000477.1 GCA_005883115.1 Alphaproteobacteria bacterium
TCCTGACGGATACCGTTTCGTTCCCGAACACCCCGCCTCTATTAGGGGCGGTCGAGCTGGAGGAGAAGGGAACCCGCGGCGCCGTCGCTGTCGTGCATGGCTTCATCGAGAACCAGGGCGACGCCTGGGCGGTCACCAGCGCTTATCTCGATCGTTTCGTAGAAGAGCGACGCCTGTTGACGGCCGAAGCGGCAGAGCACAGCGACGAGGAAGCGGCCTACGTACGGCGGATGGATCAAGTGGGACGGTGCGTCGCCGAGCTGCAGCTTGCGCTCGCGAGCCGGGACGACGTGATTGACTTCGCGCCTGAACCAATCACGGCCGAAGATGTCCGCGGCTGGACGAACAAGGTCCTCGCCCGCGCCAACCGCACGCTCGACGAGTTGGCGCGTCGTCGATCAGACCTGCGGGATAATGATCGCCAGCTGGTCGACGAGCTCTTGTCCCGCCGCCGAACGCTGCCCGATCGATTGGGCGAATTGCTGCCCGCGACCCTCCAAACGATGAAGATCCGCCATCATGGCGATTTTCATCTCGGACAGATGCTGATCGTCAAGGACGATGTCTTCATCATCGACTTCGAAGGCGAACCACGACGGAGCATCGAGGATCGTCGACGCAAGGCCCCGGCGGCACGTGACGTCGCCGGTCTCATCCGCTCGATCGACTATTCCGCGACCGCCGCGCTGGAGCGTGCGCTCAAGTCGGCGCCCGATGAGCAGGGCAGGCTCGCCCTTGCGCTCGAAGGATGGCGCGAGCACTCAATTGCCGCGTTTCTCGCCGCTTATCGGCAATCATTGAACGACACGAGGCTCTGGCCGCGGTCGCCGGAAGAGGCCGACCGCCTTCTCGACTTCTTTCTGCTCGAGAAGGCGTTCTACGAAATCGAGTACGAGCTCGCGCATCGGCCCGACTGGCTGCGGGTGCCGTTGGCTGGCACCTGGCGCATTCTCTTCCGCTCAGAGGGCACGCCAGAATGAGTTCGCTCTCGCCGGAGGCTTATGCCGTCATCGAGGGTCGCCATTCCGACCCCTTCCGGTATCTCGGCCCCCACGTCGAAGGCGACGTACCCCTCGTCCGTATTTTCCTTCCGGATGCGGAAGGCGTCGCAATCGTCGATGAACAAGGCCACGAAAGAGGCCTCGAGCGCATTCATGACGCCGGATTGTTCGAAGGCCGGCTGTCCAACGGGTCGCGCCGCTACCGCGTGCGCGCGCGCTACGGCGAGCGGCAGGTCGAGATCGAAGATCCCTACCGTTTCCCTCCGATCCTGTCCGATTTCGATCTCTATCTTCTCGGCGAAGGGACCCACACGCATCTCTACGAAAAGCTCGGTGCACATCCCATGGTCCTGGACGAGGTCTCGGGCGTCGCATTCGCGGTGTTTGCACCGAACGCCCAGCGGGTCAGTGTCGTAGGCGACTTCAATTCGTGGGACGGCCGGCGCCACCCCATGCGGGTGCGCGGCAACGGTTTCTGGGAAATCTTCATGCCCGAAGCCAAACCCGGCAGCAAATACAAATACGAGATCATCGGAGCGGACGGCCGCATGCTGCCGCTGAAGTCAGATCCGCTGGCATTCGCGGCGGAGCTGCGGCCGCAAACGGCTTCGATCGTGGTGGACCTTCACGCGATCCCACCTCCGCAACCTGCGCCTCTTCATGTCAACGCGTTAGATGCGCCGATTTCAATTTATGAAGTACATCTCGGCTCGTGGCGTCGCCGGCCGCAAGAAGGCGGTCGGTGGCTGAGCTACCGCGAGCTGGCAGAGGAATTGCCGGCCTATGCGCGTGATCTCGGCTTCACCCACATCGAATTCCTGCCGGTCAGCGAGCATCCGTTCGACGGATCCTGGGGCTACCAGCCAACCGGCCTGTTCGCTCCCACCAGCCGATTCGGCACGCCGACCGACTTTGCCGGCTTGGTGGACGCCTGCCATCGCGCCGGCTTGGCCGTCATTCTCGATTGGGTGCCCGGACATTTCCCGGACGATCCGCACGGGCTCAGTCAATTCGACGGCACGGCAGTTTACGAACATGCCAATCCGATGCAGGGCCGCCATCTCGAGTGGAACACGCTCGTTTATAATTACGCGCGTACCGAAGTAGCCAATTTCCTCCTCGCCAATGGCTTATTCTGGCCCGACCGATATCGCATCGACGGGCTGCGCGTCGACGCCGTCGCTTCGATGCTCTACCTCGATTACAGCCGGTCGGAGGGCGGCTGGATCCCGAACAAATATGGCGGCCGAGAAAACCTCGAAGCCATCAGCCTGCTTCGGCGCTTCAATACGGAAGGAAGTGTTCTCGCGCTTTCCCAACGCGACCACGGCGGCGGAGGAATCGACGGCCTGGCCGATGGTATCGAAGCCCGTTGACTGGGGCGGGCTGGGATTCGGCTACAAGTGGAATATGGGATGGATGCACGACACGCTCGAATACATCGGCAGGGATCCGATCTACCGCAAGCATCATCACGGTCAAATCCTGTTCGGCCTGCACTACGCGTTCTCCGAAAATTTCATCCTGCCGCTCTCCCATGACGAGGTCGTGCACGGCAAGCGCTCCATCCTCGGCCGCATGCCGGGCGACGAATGGCAGCGCTTTGCAAATCTGCGCGCCTATTACGGTTTCATGTTCGGCCATCCCGGCAAGAAGCTTTTGTTCATGGGCGGAGAGTTCGGCCAGGAAAACGAATGGCGGCACGACCACTCGCTCGATTGGCATCTCACCGAGCGGCCACGGCATGCAGGCATTCAGGCTTTGATCCGCGACCTCAACCATCTCTACCGGACTTTGCCGGCACTGCACGAGCTCGACTGCGACGGCGCCGGATTCGAGTGGCTGGTCACGCATGACGCCGAGCGCAGTGTTTTCGCTTGGCTGCGCAAGGGACGCCAGACGCGCGAGCGCTGCCTGGTGGTGATCAATTTCACGCCCAAGGTCTATCGGGATTACCGGATCAAGGTTCCATTCTCCGGAATTTGGCGCGAGGTTCTCAATACTGATTCCGACCGCTACGGCGGCAGCAATGTCGGGAACGGCGGCGCCGTCCGTACGTTGGACGAAGGCATGATTCCCGAGGTCAGCCTTGTTGTTCCGCCCCTTGCTGCAATTTTTCTCGTCCCGGAGCCGTAATGCGTGGCTTTCGGGCGGCGCACCGCATCCGCTCGGAGCCACTTGCGCCGGCTCGCGCAAAATCGGGGAACAGCGTCAGCCGGCACGATGCCAGCGCACAAGCGTCTCGGGCCGGATGATCGTCACGCCCTTGAGGACTGACGAAAACCAACGATACAACTGCACAAAGAACAGGCGATCGCTGTTCGTGAAGGGGACGAGAGCGCGCACCTTGCGTTCCAGCACGATCAGCTGATGTCGGAGCGCGGCATTCTCTGCTTCAAGTCGGCTCTTGGACTTGAAGAGCGCGGCAGCCAGGTTAAAGATGAGGAATATCAGCGCGATCATCGTGGCCGACGTCGTTAGGCGATTCTCACCAGATCAACTACGGATGAAGTTTTCGATACGCACAGGGGGGTCGGCAACCGGCTCAAACATTTTCTGGCGCCGCGCCATGGCGATCAGTCCGCCAAACATAGTCGCGCTTCCGCACATATCTTCAGCGTTGAAAGCCGACAGCAGCGCTCTCTGATTTGACGCTGGACAAGCTCATTCTGCAGGAGGCCGCCCGGGGAAACTTCTAAGCCCCGCGCGTCGCCGTGCCTGCATCGAGCAGGGGCGAGCGCAACTGCATGTCTCCGAGCGTCGGGCCTGTGCGGCGCTCGGGCAAACGCGCAAGTGTGTATCGCTGCTCCGTTCTGAGCCGCCGTATGTACGCGCCAGCGCGTCACTTGCGCGGTTTGCTCTTCAACTTTGACAGGGCGTATTGCAGCAGAGCGCCGTCACGTAGGCGGCGTTGGTCACGTTCGCCATAGCGGGCCTGTTCGATGATGTGCTTCGCGAGCGTGTCCCGTACTGCTTTCGATTCACGATCTGACTCGAATGTAATGCCACTCGCGAGGAGCGACCGCCAAGCGCCGTCGAACGCGGCGACCAGGATGCGCACGTCGTCGGGGTTAAAGACCCCGCCCGAGTACTTATCGATGGCCCTTACCATCACGTGTCCTACCGGCAGCTGCTCTGCCTCTCATCTAGGGCGTTTGTTCCTGCTCCCGATTGGAGGGAA
>VAZQ01000478.1 GCA_005883115.1 Alphaproteobacteria bacterium
CTCGGTTCCGCCGTGGCCGCGCTGATCATATCGGAGCACGCGGAAGCCACGGCCGAGCTCACGTGCCTGCTCATCCCACATGCTCAAATTGGTCGCGAGTGAGTTGCTCAAGACGAGCCACGGCGCGCCGTCGGGCCCGTCCAGCTGGTAATTGATGGTGATACCGTTTGCCTTGATCTTCATGACGTCGCTTACCTTTAGCTGGCGCGTTGCCGCGCCGCGGGTCGAGCCTGCCCGCCCAAGAAATCCTGCAGCAGCGCGAGCAGCGCCTCAGGCGCCTGTGCCGGCATCATATGCACCGCGTCGATCAGTTCGAAGCGCGCGCCCGCAATCGTGCGCGCGAACTGCTCGCTCGCGGCAGGCGGACGGACCTGATCGAAGCGGCCGGCGATCACCATGGTCGGCCGGGCGATCTCCTTGGCGAGATGCGCCACATTAGGTCGCGCGATCGCGCGGTTCATGGCGGCAAAGCAGACGGGGTCATGCGCAAGATAGCGGCCGCGGTATTCGGCATAGGCGCCGCGCTCGCCGATATTGGCGGGCCATGACTTGTCGAGCGTCACGGGAATAGCCGTGCGCATGCCCTCACGCTCGGCGAGCCCGGCGCGCTCTTCAAGCGCGGCGACGCGGCTCGGGTCTGCCCCGGTGAACGGATTGCAGAACACGAAGCTCGCAATTCGCTCGGGATGGCGTGTCATATAGATCAGCGCCTGCATGGTGGCGGCGGCCACTGTGACGAAGTGGTAGGGCGGGGTAAGCGCGCTGCCTTGCAGCACGGCTTCGAGATCGTCGACCAGCAGCTCCGTGGTGATCGGTTGGCGCACCTTTTCGGACAGACCCGAGCCGCGCTGGTCGTAACGCAGCGTGCGGAAACGCTGGCTGAGCGCGGGGGAGATGCCGTCCCAGCTGTCGAGCGTGCCTCCCATCTCGTGCAGCAGCACGACGGAGGGGCCTTCGCCGGCCAGCTCGAAATGGATGCTGATGCGGTTGGCCTCCATCCAGGGCACGGCGTTTCCTCCCATGTTGCGACGATCCATAGAGGCATGACCGATGGCCAAATTCAACACGACGCGATGAGGCGATTGAGACATTCGCTGCCGTGAGCGCGGCCGGTCCAATGGCCTCTGCGCGGACATTTGGCATAATGCTTCCCGCATCAGGCCGGGGAACCCCGCAGTCGCGGGCATGCCGGTCGTGTGTCGGGGGATGCAAATGACATCGCCGCGCCGGATCGACGTTCACTTCCACCTTATCCCCCCGTTCTATCGCGAGGCGGTTTATGCCGCCGGCAGGGGACCGGCCATCGGCCGATATCCGGAGTGGACGCCGCAACTCGGGCTCGACCTGATGGACGCTTACGGAACTGAGGTCGCGCTCACCTCGTTGGCGCAGCCCGGCGTCGGCTTCGGCAGCGAGGCAAGCGCGCGGGCGCTGGCACGGCGTTGCAACGACTACGCCGCCGAGCTCATCGCGCGCTGGCCCAAGCGCTTCGGTGCTTTCGGCACGGTGCCGATGGGCAGCATGCAAGATGCGCTCGAGGAGATCGCCTATTCGCTCGATGCGCTCAAGTTCGCCGGTGTCTCGCTGTTTGCGAGCTATGGCGAGCATTTTCTGGGCGATGCACGCTTCGACCCCGTGCTGGAAATCCTGAATGAGCGCGCCGCGGTCGTGTTCGTCCATCCGGGCCTACATCCCTCGAGCGCCGCGCTCGCGCTGCCTTGGCCCAGCTTCATCATGGAATATTTGTTCGACACGACAAGGGCGGCGGTCAATCTCATCTTCTCCGGCGCGCTCGAGCGCTTTCCGCGCATTCGCTTCATCCTGCCGCACGCCGGCGGGCTCGTGCC
>VAZQ01000479.1 GCA_005883115.1 Alphaproteobacteria bacterium
AGTTCATCACGCTGCTCGGCGGCGCGGCGGCCGCATGGCCGCTCGCGGCAAGGGCGCAGCAGGGCGATGGACCGGCCGTACAATTCGCCATCCGCGGCGCGCCAAGCGAAGCCGCCAGCTCCGCAGTGCGCATTCAACGATGCACGAGCCAATCGATGCCGAGCAGGGAGGAAGGCCAACGTATACGCGACGTGATGCCCTCGCATCCATCAGTGCTGCCGCGGCGGTCGCTGCGGCCGCACCCGAAGCGTTCGCAGCCTGGGAGCCGAGCGAGCGCTATCCCGATCCGTCGGTCCAGGTCCTCGATCCGAGCTTCAACAAATATCGGCTCCTGCTCGCGGGCGTCGAACGGCTAGCCACCGGCGCGCGGTGGTCGGAGGGGCCGGTCTATTTCGGCGATGCGCGCTGCGTCTATTGGAGCGATATCCCCAACAATCGCATCCTGCGCTGGGACGAGGTGACGGGCGACGCGAGCGTCTACCGCCAACCCTCCAATAACGCCAACGGCAATACCCGCGACCGGCAGGGAAGGCTCGTCACCTGCGAGCACGACACAAGGCGCGTGACGCGCACCGAATACGACGGCACCATCACGACGCTCATCGACAGGTTCGACAGCAAGCCGCTCAACTCGCCGAATGACATCGTCGTCAAGTCCGACGACTCGATCTGGTTCACAGATCCGCCGTTCGGCATCCTCGGCAACTACGAGGGCCACATGGCGACGCCGGAGCTGCCCACGAATGTGTACCGGCTCGATCCGAAATCCGGCCGCGCAACTGTGGCGACAGGTGACGTCAATCGGCCGAACGGGCTTGCCTTCTCGCCCGATGAGAAGAAACTCTACATCGTCGAGGCGGGTGTGACCCCGCGCGTGATCAAGGTCTACGACGTCAACGACGACAAGCTTGCAAATGGTCGCGCCTTCATCACCGCCGAACCGGGTGGCACGCCCGACGGCTTCCGCTGCGATGTCGACGGCAATCTCTGGTGCGGCTGGGGCATGGGCAACGCCGAGCAGGACGGGGTCAAGATTTTCGACCCCACCGGCAAGCCGATCGCCTTCATCGCGCTGCCCGAACGCTGCGCCAACCTCTGCTTCGGCGGCCCTAGACGCAACCGCCTGTTCATGGCCGCGAGCCATTCGCTCTATTCGCTCTATGTGAACACGCAAGGCGCGCCGGGCGGTTGACGAAGCCCGCCGACATCCCGGTGGAGCAGTCGGTGAAGTTCGATGTCGTCGTCAATCTCACGACCGTGAAGGCTCTCGGCGTGACGATACCGGACAAGCTGCTCGCGCTCGCCGACGAGGTGATCGAGTGAGCAGATAGACTGCCGATTGAATCCGGAATCAATGTCATGCGAAACCGAAAACTTTCCCGGCGCGAGTTGCTCATGACCTCAACCGCACTGGCGTCCGGTGCCATGGTGATGCATCCGTTCGACGCATTCGCGCAGCCGAGCGCAGCGCAAGGGGCACTGATTGCGCGGGCGACGTCGCTCGAGCTCGATACACCCTACGTGCCGCCGCCCGGCGACGCGCTTGAGCATCACGCCGCGGGCTTCGCCAAGACTATGTGCTCGGCCGTATTCGTCACCGAACTCGAGCCGGATTTCGCCGCCGAGAACGTGGGTTATTTCACCGCTCCGTACGAGGTGCGGCACAAGCTGGGCAAACCGGTCATCGATCGCGCCGAGAAGGCCGTCCACGTAACGCTGCCGAATGGCGTGACGCGCACCGCCAAATACCTCGGCAGTCAAGGTTGCGTGACACTGCCGGTCGGCCAGACATCCGTGAACTTCACGCCAGTAAACGTGATAAGCCGGCTGCCCGATCCTTCCATCCAGCTATGGCCGATGGGCGACGTGCTGTCCGATGAGCCGCTGCCGCCGGAAATCGACGCGGCGAAGCTCAAGCAAGCGGTCAATGCGGCATTCGAACCCGCTGGCGGCATGACTGCCGCCTTCGTGGTGACCTGGCGCGGACGCCTGATCGCCGAACGCTACGGCGACGGCATCACGGCGCGCACACCGCTCGAAGGCTGGTCCATGGGCAAGAGCCTCACCGCGACGTTGATGGGCGTTCTGATCAAACAGGGTGTCTACGACATCTGGCAGCCGGCGCCGATCCCGGAATGGCGAAGCACCGGCGATCCGCGCGCCAAGATTCGCATCGGCGACATGATGCATATGTCGAGCGGGCTGCGCATTCGCGCGCCACAGGATCCCGATTACGATCCGGCGGGGCCTTATCCCGATCATCTCTATTTGTATACGGGCAGCGTCAATTCGTTCCATTACGCCGCCACGCGGCCGCTGCAATGGCCGCCCAACACGATCGGCCGCTACCGCAACACCGATCCGGTCTTAATCAACTATCTCATTCGCCTCGCCGTAGAGAAGCACGGCGAAGACTATTTCTCGTTCCCGCAGCGCGCGCTGTTCGACAAGATCGGCATCCGCACGATGGTGATGGACACCGACCCTTATGGGAATTTTCTCACGCAGGGCTACGAGCTCGCCTGCGGTCGCGATTGGGCTCGCCTCGGCAATCTTTATCTCCAGGACGGCGTCTGGAACGGCGAGCGGATTCTTCCCGAAGGCTACGCCAAATTCGTGAGCACGCTTGCTCCCGCATGGAAAGCCGACAAGCGTCCGATCTACGGCGCCTTCTTCTGGATTAATGGCGACGGCCGCTTCCCGGTGCCCAAGGAGGCGTACTACATGTCGGGAGCGGGCGGGCAGTGGACCTTGATCATTC
>VAZQ01000553.1:0-5491 GCA_005883115.1 Alphaproteobacteria bacterium
ATACACGCTGATGTGGACGGTCGCCGCCTTATATTTCCTGGTGCACGGCGGCGGCACGATCTCACTCGACCATCTTCTCATCGGCCGGGAATTCTGAGTCCTGGCCTCGCTGGAACCAGCAGGGGAATTGCATTTGGCCACTGTGAGGAATGTATATGCCCCTATCCGTTGGGTGGCCCCTGGGTCCCGGCTCTTCGCTCGCTGGCGCTCGCTCGTCCGGGACACGCAAATTCTCGTGTCCCGGGCGAGTGCAGCGAGCGCTCTTGCGCGAGCGGAACGAGACCCGGGACCCAGCGCGAGAAGCGCGAAGCGCGATATGGACTTTTGCCGCGCCCAAATGCGATAGCCTCGCTGGAACCAGGAGCCTGGTTTGATTACCATGCCGAGGTTCAAGGTGACGCTACGCGCGTCTGTCCGCCGATGAGCATGAGGAGTTGTGCCGTGAATATCCAAACCAAGGCGACCCCAGCGACCACGATGTCCTCTGCGGAATGGCAGAGCCGCGTGGACCTCGCCGCTGTCTATCGTCTGGTCGCGCATCGTGGCTGGGACGATGTGATTTACAATCACTGCTCGATGCGCGTCCCCGGTGAAGCTCGAAAATTTTTGATGAAGCAGCACGAGCTATTGTGGACGGAGGTCACGGCCTCGAACCTGGTCAAGGTTGACATGGATGAGGACCTCGATGAGCGCGCTGGCGTCAATCGTCCTGGCTTTACGCTGCACAGCGCGATTCTGCGGGGACGAGCCGACGTGAATTGTGCGGTTCACGTGCATACTCGAACGGGAATGGCAATTGCAGGACTCAAGCGCGGCTTACGGATGATCTCGCAGGAGGCGGTGCGTTTCTTCGGCTCTCTCGGCTACCATCCGTACGAGGGAATTACCGAAGACTTTGACGAACGCGATCGACTCATCGCTCACCTCGGCGACAATCGCGCGATGATCATGCACAACCATGGTGTGCTCACGGTGGGTAAGACTGCGCGCGAGGCTTTCATCCTCATGAAACACCTGTTGGAGGCGGCCGAAATCCAGTTGAGCATGGAAGCAACCGGCGGCGAGTTGATAGAAATCCCGCCTGAGGTCTGCAAGAAGACCGTGATGCAATACGAAAAGCACGACAGCGGCCGCGGCGCCGCTGATTGGCCGGCTTACCTTCGTATGCTCGACCGCCTCGATCCGAGCTATCGGAACTGAGACTGGCGGACGGTTAGGCCCAGGTCCGGCAATCTCGAGCGCCCGCACGGCGCATGTGCCGTGAGGGGAAGGCATGGCCCGATCGCGCTGCCGTGGTATATGATCCGCAGCGGCCAAGGGCGCCAGAAGTCGATCCAGAAGGAGCTTTGCTCATGCTCGACGTCGTCAAACAAGTTGCACCGTCAATTCCGTTCGACGCGGATCGGCTAGATCGTTTGATGGACGAGGCCGGAATCGATGTGCTGGTCGTCACGTCCAAACACAATGTGCAGTATCTGCTCGGCGGGCACCGCGCCTTCTTCTTCGAGTCCATGGATGCAATGGGCTTGAGCCGCTATCTGCCGGTACTCGTCTATCCCAAGGGCGGGCGGCAGAAGGCGGGTTATTTCGGCCATCGCATGGAAGGCTTCCAGAAAGAGAACGACCCCTTCTGGGTGCCGGAATCGCAGACCAATTCGTCCGGAACGATCGATGCCATGCAGAAGGCGATCGATTACCTGCGAAAATTGGGATTAAAGCCGCGCCGGATCGGCGCCGAACTCGGTTTTCTGCCGGTCGACGCCGGCACCGCGCTGCGCAATGCGTTTTCCGGCAGCGAGATCGTCGATGCGCTGTTCGTGCTCGAGCGGCTGCGCGCGGTGAAAAGCCCGGATGAATTGCGCAAGCTGCGCATCGCGTCCGAACGCGTGATCGAGTCGATGCTGGCGGTCATCGCAAATCACGGCCCAGGCGCCAGTAAACGCGAACTGACCGAAGCGCTGCGGCGGGAGGAGACCGATCGGGGGCTCGTCTTCGATTATTGCCTGATCACGGCGGGCTCAAGTCTCAACCGCGCGCCCTCGGAGCAGAAGTGGAACAGGAACGATATCCTCTCGCTCGACTCCGGCGGCAACTATCATGGCTATATCGGGGACCTGTGCCGGATGGCAATTCATGGCGATCCGGATCCCGAGCTCGAGGATCTGCTGGCCGAGATCGAGCAGATTCAGCGCGCGGCGATGAAACCGATCAAGGCGGGAATTGCGGGCAGGGCAATTTACGCCGCAGCCGAGCCGCTGGTGCAGAAATCCAAGCACCACAACCACATGCATTTCCTTGCCCACGGCATGGGATTGGTAAGCCACGAGGCGCCGCGGCTGACCGCAACGGGTCCCGTGCCCTACGACGCCTACGACGCGAGCCGCCCGCTGGAAGCGCGAATGGTGGTTTCGGTCGAGACCACGCTGCAACACCCGCAGCGCGGGTTCATCAAGCTCGAAGACACGGTCGCCGTCACCGACGCCGGCTTCGAAATCTACGGCGAGGGCGGTCGCGGCTGGAATCGCGGCGGCACCGCGGTCGGGTGAGCCGCTGACTCGTGTCCCGGGCGCAGCGCAGCATGAAGCCATAAGCGCGTTTACGCGCGTCTTCGACGCGCTGTGGCGCAATGGTGCGCTGCAGACCCGGGACCGTTACGGCCCGCGGCGGTCCCGGGTCAGCGGTGCACCGTTCCGCTCCGCTGCACGCTGCACCGCATCCGGGACACAGGTGGAGCGCCGCCGATGATCAAGGAGAGGCCGACGATCCAATCAAAAATCATCACGCTCTAGTGCCGAGAAACCAATAATCGCTGAAGTGAGATCTGCCCCGCTGCGCGGGGCGGATGCAACCACCGGCCCCGAGCATGTTTCAAGCGGATTAAACCAACCCGCGTAAATTCTGACTCGTCATTCCGGGGCGCGGGCAGCGCAGGCAAGTTTACGCAGCCTGCGCAAGCTTGGCTGCGTGTGCCCGCGAGCCCGGAATCCATAGCCACTGGCGGTGGTTATGGATTCCGGCTCTCGCCGCTGTCGCGGCTCGGCCGGAATGACGAACAGAAAGGGTTGGTATTAGATGCTCAGCGCAAGCAATGCCACCGCGCCGATCCCGACGACCAGCACTAATAAAGCGATCGGGTCGTAGTCGAGCCAGTGTCTGGTTTGTACAGTCATGACCTACCTCGCCCTGAAAGCCGCATCCACTCTTTCTCCGAACCCTCTCGAGGACGGCGGTGGCTTGCGTCTCTATTAGTCGCGGGTGAGGGGCAAAGGTTCAAACGTGCCGTTTAGGCAGACGCAGTGGTTCGGGCGCAGTCGCGCTATGGTAAGCCGTTGACGCTACTGCCGATAATTGGGTGCAGTTTTCTGCCCGTCGAGGCCGCGTGGAGCGCAACGTGGCAGGATTGTGGCGGCGCGCCGAACGGCGCCCTTGCAGTTACGCCGCGCTGTGCTTTGCGACGCGCCTCAATTCAGTTCTGTGCGACGGCGCGCGTCACTGCATGAACCAGCCGTGGCTCACGACCAAGGACTGCCCGGTCAATGCATTGCTCTCGAAACCGGCAAAGAATACCGCCGTTTCAGCCACGTCGGCGACGGTGGTAAATTCGCCGTCGACTGTGTCTTTGAGCATCACGTTCTTGATCACGTCGGCTTCTGAAATGCCGAGTTTCTTGGCCTGCTCAGGGATCTGCTTGTCGACCAGCGGCGTGCGCACGAAGCCGGGACAGATCACGTTGGCGCGCACGCCGTGCGCCGCGCCTTCCTTGGCGATGACCTTGGCGAGCCCGATCAGCCCGTGCTTGGCGGTGACATACGGCGCCTTGAGCATCGACGCTTCCTTGGAATGCACCGAGCCCATGTAGATGATGCTGCCGCCCTTGCCGGACGCCTGCATGTGCGGCAGGCAGGCCTTGGTGGTAAGGAAGGCGCCATCGAGGTGGATGGCCAGCATCTTTTTCCAGTCGGCAAACGGGAACTCCTCGATCGGGTGCACGATCTGGATACCGGCGTTGCTGACCAGGCGACCCCGGCCTCAACCTGCTGCTCATCCGTCACGTCCATGACTACGCCGAGGGCCTTGCGAGTGTCGCCCAGTTCGGCCGCGGCCGCATCGGCGGCCTTTTGATTCAAATCGGCGATTATGACGCGCGCTCCCTCGTGGACGAAGGCTTTGGCGATCTCCTTGCCGATGCCGCTGGCGGCGCCGGTCACGATGGCAACTTTGTCCTTGAGCCGCATGTCATGCCACTCCCGCCGTGGCCCGCTTGGGCGCTGCCTCTCGCTTCGTCGAGGGCTGAAGATAGTCGTAGGCCACCTTGCCGAGACCGAGCGTGAGATCGCAAATGAGATGTACGGCCGAGACGACCTCGAGTACCGGGAGCTCTGCACGTGAGCGAAATCGCTGCGGGACCGGTCCAGGCTCCTTTGAGCGTCACGTCCTCGAGATAATATTCGACCAGTTCGCAGATACGCGTCGTCCCGTCGACGTGCGGTATGATTTTCAGCAGAAAATTCGGCGCCGCCAACGAGGCGCGGATCGCCGCCGCATCGGCCACTTTGTGTTTGTATCCCATCGTGGCGGTGACGACCCGGACCGGGCCGTAGTCGAGCGTGCCGACCAATTGATCGATCTCGACATGCAGCGTCGGGTCGGCGAGTTTTTTCGGGAATCCCCAAAGCTCGCGGCCGCCCGCGATCGGCGGCTCGTCGTTGAGGAACATGCAATGGCTGTAGCCGCCCTTGCGGCCGCGAAAGCGCACCGGAATGACTTGTCCGGTCTCGGTGTAGTCGCCGAACCCGGTGGAATCCGGCATGCGGATGAACTCGTATTTGACGAGAGGCGCATCGACCTCGAGCGGCTCGGGGACGATCGCGCGCAGTTTGTCGGGGTCCGTTCGATAAGTGATAATCATGAATTCGCGGTCGACGAACCGATAAGGGCCGGGCGGATAGGCCGGGCTCGTCAACGGCATAGCGAATGCGCGCGCCTTGACCTCTGCTTCCTTCATGCTCTGCTCCTTGTGATTCAGTCGAGATCGAGCGAAGTCGCTCTCATTCGCGGCCGTCGACGGCCATGTCGAACGTGCCCACGCCGGGACCATTCACCGGCCGCTGCAGCGCTTCCGGATGCCGCAACGTGCGGACCGCATCGTTATAGCCGGCGTTCCAATGGTCGATCATGCTGGTGCGAGAAAACTCATAATCTTTGGATTGGACTTCATAGTTCTTCGATCGATAGATCAGGTGCACGATCTGGTACACGTTGCGGTCCGCGACGCTCTGCAGCAGTTTGCCCTCGTCTGACGCGAGCACGTCGGCCGGAATCTTTTCCAGAAGGTTCGCCAGCGCCATTCGGAGGCACTGGATATGTTTGAATTCGTCGGTATTGGCCCGTGTCCTGCTCGAATATTGGATTTCTTTCTGTCGCGAGATCACGTCGTTGAGATCGCTTGGCAAGTTGCCGCGCGCGCTCCACAGGTCGACTTGGAACGTGA
>VAZQ01000553.1:5704-8233 GCA_005883115.1 Alphaproteobacteria bacterium
TTGATCCGGTCGAAATCGACCAGCCGCTCAAGCGTGCTCCGCAGCGCCGTGGTGTCATACCAGCTGGCCGCCTCGGCGGTGCCCGGTGGCGACAGATAAGGCGGCGGAAACCGCGGCTTTAAAAAGCCGGGAGCGCCCTCGAGCAGGGTCGCGCCGGCGCGCAAGCGATTGAGGAACACGTGACCCATATCGCCGCGCAACCAGTAGTGGGCGATCCCAAAGGGATCGAACAGGAGCTGGGTGGTGACTTGCTCCCAAAAGGCGCGCAGCTTTTCGAGCCGTGTCTCGGGTGGGTTGCCCGCGATCAGCGCCGCGTTGATGGCGCCGATCGAAATTCCGGCCACCCAGTCCGGATGCAGGTTTGCCTCGGCGAGGGCCTGATACACGCCAGCTTGAAAGGCCCCGAGTGCGCCCCCTCCTTGCAGCACCAAAGCGATGCAGTCGAAGGCTGGCCGTGGCAAATCTCGGTGGCTCTTCAGAAGTGGCTTGACGAAGTGGCGGCTGATATCTTTGGGCGACGGCGTCGATCGCTCTTTCACATCGACCGGTGCAGCCTCGCGTTTACCCGTCAATGGGGCAACCCGAGCCGGAGCATTGGTGGGCATCATGCGAGGATGATCCTTGTGTTTGCAGGCCCACGGCGCTGCAATTTTCAATCGCGCAACCGGCCGCGATCCGAAGGCTTGTCCATGCGTGCCGCGTCGCGGCCCATTTGCAGGCAGACGAGAACTTCGACGTAGCTGGGATTGCCGCCGGTTTCGGTGGTGGCAACACAGCGCTCGCGCAGCGCCGCCGAAAACTGCGTCCACTCTTTTTCCAGCTCGTCACGCGCAGTTTTCTCGTCGGCGAGGCATTGCCGCAGGCTCGTATCAAGGCTCAAGCTGTCGCCCATCTTCGCCGCCGCGCGACAGCCGGGCTCGACATTGAGAGCGGGAAGGCCGTCGGCGACCAGCAGCGCGCCACCGAGCGCGAGGAGCGAGACTGACGGAAACATGTGGACCCTCCGGCGCTCTCGCGCGATATTTCGCTCGCATAACGCCGGACTTGATGGTGGTCAACGGCTTCTTCGAATGCGGCGTGTTTGCGGCCCGCCCAGAGTACCATCGGCGCGCGTTGTCCGCGTTATGATCACCAAATTGCTGCCGCGTTGTGAGAATTTGCGGAGGATTTTGCGGGTCGGGCTATTCTACCGCCGTCGATGAGGGTGGCTTGAGCTTGCAGCTATTAAGCACTGCGTAATAGCCCTTCTCGCTCTTTTGGAAGCTCACGGCGGCGGTGAACACGTAGGATCCGCGTTTCGGCTCCTTGAGCTCGTACACCCACCAATTCGTGACTTGACCCGGGCGGTTCGAATATTCGGCGCAGGTCCCGTCCGCGCCGTCGATGAGTGGAACGCTTTGCATTTCGTAGCGGTAATCCTTCGCATTCGGCCAGGCGACGCCAATTGCGAAGCTCGGCCGCTCGTAGTCCAACGGAAAGGCCTGCGACAGATTGTTCGGGTCGCCGCAATTGGGGAAAGCGTTCACGTATTCCGCCCGGCCGCTGCAGATCATGACCGGGGCGCCGTTATTCCAGTCGATGCCGCCGGGCAGGGCGCCCCAATGCGTCTGGCAGCAGGTCTCCGCGGGAACTGCGGGCCACCCCGGCGGAGTCTGAAACGATGTGCTCTGGCTGCTGATGCAATAGTTGGTGGTGCAGGCATACTGCGCCGAGGCCGGCGCCGCAGCCGACAAAGCGAGGACACTCAGCGCCACAAGATAGCGCACCATGTTGATGGGCCCTTTCCCTGGACAGTCTTCGTCCGCGTCGGTTATGCGCATGCCGGCAGGTCTTTGCCACCTTGTGCACGGTCATGTACACTACCACGCCGAATGCGCCAAATGAGCGGCGCGATCCGGAGTCGCTCAGTCAATTGATCTGACGTCAGCACCGCGTGGCGACGCGTCGTAACCTGCACAGCCCGCGGCTGAGGGTAAATCTTTGGTCATGTCGTTTGGAGAGTGGGACTCACCGGCGCCGGTCGTGGAGACGAACAGGAGATGCGCCGGCGGGGGTTCGGTCTGCGCGCGCCAGGCTTGGCCAGCTTTGCTCGCCTGCGCGGCAGTGCTCACGCTGCTGGCTGCATGCGGCCAGGAGAATCGCTTCGTCGCGCCGCCGCCGCCGAAAGTGATCGTGCAACTCCCCGCACAGCAGACGGTCACGCCCTATTTGGAGGCGACCGGACGGTCAAGCTCTTGGCGCGCGTGCAGGGCTACGTGCAAGAGATCAAGTATCAGGATGGTGCCGCGGTGAAGAAGGGCACACCCTTGTTCGTGATCGAGCCGGAGCCCTACAAGGTTCAGCTCGAGCAGGCACAAGCCGCGGAGGAGGGCGCCAAGGCGACGCTAACCAATGCCGAGGCCGAATTCACGCGTCAGCAAGAACTCCAGTCCAAGGACGTCTCCACCCAGGCCAATCTCGACCGGGCCCGCGCTGCCCGCGATACCGCGCGCGCCGGCGTGCTGCAGGCGCAGGCCGCGACCCAGACCG
>VAZQ01000554.1 GCA_005883115.1 Alphaproteobacteria bacterium
TTGGATCAAGGACAAAAAAGTTCGCATCCTCGCGCAATGGGCGCTGCAAAAAAACGCTGAGCTGCCGGACATTCCATTATTCATGGACCTTGCCAAGGCCGATTCCGAACGGGATGCGCTGCGGCTGATGCTGGCGCGACTCGAATATGGCCGTCCGTTCTTTCTGCCGCCCGACGTGCCGGTCGCGCGCGTGGAGGCGCTGCGCCGCGCCTTCGATGCCACGATGAAGGATCCGGCCTACCTGGCCGAGGCCGACAAGCTCAAGATCGATGTTGAGCCGCTCTCCGGCGAAGCGGTCGCCGCGCTGGTGGAACAGGTCTCCCGCACACCAGCCGACACTGTCGCTCGCGTCCGCGCAGCGCTGGAGACTAGGTAAGAGCATGCGGGAATTGCGGCCTGGGAAACGGACTCGCGTCAGTTTCGCTTTGGGCTATAACCGTGCGCCCGGCAAAACCCTTCCCGACTTCGGAACCCGACATGGAAGCAAAGACCGTTGAAGCCAGCGCGGCGCACCGGCCGCGCTTGGAAGACGATCCGTTGGTGCGGGGCCTTGGACGCTACGCGGCCGACGCGCCCATGCCGGAGCAGGCCCAAGCGTATTTCGTGCGCTCCCCGCACGCGTTCGCCGATATCCGGTCGATCGACACGACCGCGGCCAAGGCCGTGCCGGGCGTCGTTGACGTGCTCACTGCCGCCGAGATGGCGGGAGTCGGCAGCGTCTCGCAGCACCCGCCACTTGCCGGGCGTGGCGGGGCGAAGCTCATCGTCCCGCACCGCCCTGCCCTTGCCGCCAAGACGGTGCGCCACGTGGGCGAAGCCGTGGCGGTGGTGATTGCCGAGACGGTGACCGCGGCGCAGGACGCCGCAGAGCTCGTCGCCATCGATTACCAGGAACGCACGCCTGTGGTCGACCTGCGCGAAGCCGTTCACGAGGGCGCGCCGCAAGTGTGGCCCGAGGCCCCCGGCAATATCGCGGTCGACTGGCCCGGCTTGGCTGCGGACCCCGACGCCAACGCGAGAGACGTCGATCGAATCATCGCATCCGCAAAGTATGTGGCCCGGGTTTCGCTTGTCCACCAACGCATCATGGTGCAGTCCATGGAGCCGCGCGGCGCCACTGCAAGCTACGATCCGGCAAATGACAGCTACTTTTTGCGCTGCGGTTCGCAAAGCGCGCGTACGCTGCGCGATGGGCTCGCGCCGATTCTCGGTGTTCCAAACCAACGACTGCGGGTGGTCACCGAAGACGTCGGCGGCGCCTTTGGACTGAAAACGGGTCCCTATCCGGAATACCTCGCCATCCTGGTCGCCGCGCGCAAGACCGGCCGGCCGGTGCATTGGATGTCGAACCGGGCCGAGGCCTTCCTCAGCGACAATCACGCACGCGACGCCTTCAGCGAAGTCGAGCTTGCGCTCGATGAGCGGGGCAAATTTCTGGCGCTACGCGTCCGTCACCTTGGAAACATGGGCGCCTATATCGGCGCCGTGGGCGCCAATATCCAGACCGCGAATCTCACGCGTTGCCTGCCCGGCATGTACGATATTGCCCGCATCGACATCAGCTCGCGCTGCGTGTTCACCAACACGACTCCGACGGCACCTTATCGTGGCGCCGGACGGCCGGAGGCGAACTATATTCTCGAGCGCGTGGTCGACGAGGCAGCGCGCGTAACCGGCATCGATCCGGTGAAACTGCGCCGGCGCAATTTTATCAAGCCATCGGCGATGCCCTACAAGACGGCGGTCGGCACGACCATCGACAGCGGCGACTTTGCGGCCGTGCTCGACAAGGCACTGGCGCTCGCCGATTACGACGGCTTCAAGCAGCGTCGGCGCGCGGCGGCCAAACGCGGCAAGTATTACGGGCTCGGCATATCCTGCATGCTCGAGCACGCCGGCGGCGTTCCGCTCGAGGGCACTGCCCTCACGTTTCCCGGCGGCGAGACGCTGATCCTCGGGCTGAACGTGCAATCGACGGGGCAAGGCCACGCCAGCGTGTTCACGCCGCTACTCGCGGAGCGGCTCGGAATAAGACCCGAGCAGATTGTGCATCGGCATGGCGACTCGGCAATGGAAGTCGCGGGTTATGCCTCGGTCGGCTCCCGCTCCGCCATGACCGTGAGCCATGCGATGATCAAGACCGTGGAAGCGATGCTTGCGAAAGGCAGGGCGATCGCCGCGACCGTGCTAGAAGCTGCGGAATCCGATATCGAATACCGCAACGGACGCTTCAACGTCGTCGGAACTGACCGCGCCATCTCACTGTTCGATTTGGCGGCACGTGCCAAGGAGATGAAGAAGCGAAGCGCGAAGCGAAATCGCCGAAGACCTCGATACCAAAACCAGCGCGGAGACGCCGCTTACTTTTGCCAACGGTTGCCACATTGCCGAGGTGGAGATCGATCCGGCGAGCGGCGCGCTTGCGCTCGTCGGCTATACCGCGGTCGACGATTGCGGCAGGCCGCTCAACCCCATGATCATCGAGGGCCAAACCCACGGCGCCATCGCGCAGGGGGTCGGGCAAGCCGTGCTGGAGCGGGCGGTGTTCGATACATCGGGCGGGCAGCTCATCACCGGCTCGTTCATGGACTACGCGATGCCGCGCGCCGATGACCTGCCGCTGTTCAAGGATGCGATCCACGCGGTGCCGGCGACCACAAACCCGCTCGGTGTGAAGGGCGCGGGCGAAGCGGGAACCACTGCTGCGATCTCCGCACTCATGAATGCCATTGCCGACGCTATCCCCGGCGGCGCCGGCGCGCATCTCGACATGCCGGCGACCGCGGAGAAAATTTGGCAAGCCTGCCAGCAAACGCAGAAGACCTAGCGGAAGCTAATGCGCTCGCCAGGGTTTGACCCCGCCACCCATCATTCTTTTCTCGCGAAAAGATGGATGCGCGGGCCGAGCCCGCGCATGACGCTGTTAGGGGGATTCAGTTATCCCTGCGAAATGAATTTCGTATTGAGATAGGCGCCGAGCCCCTCGATGCCACCTTCGCTGCCGTGCCCTGATTCCTTGACCCCGCCGAACGGCGTCTCCGGAGTCGAGACGGCAACCGAGTTGACGCCCACCATGCCGGATTGGATCGCGTCGCCGATTGCGGCCGCAGTCGCGTTCGAGCTCGTGAAGGCGTAGGCCGCAAGTCCGAAAGGCAAGGAATTCGCGCGCTCCACCACCTCGTCGAAAGTCTTGAACGTGACGATCGGAGCGATGGGCCCGAACGGCTCCTGGGTCATAACCTTGGAGTCGTCCGGCACCTCGGTCACGATCGTGGGCTCGTAGAAAAAGCCCTGGTTGCTGTGCCGCTTGCCGCCGGTAACAACGCTACCCCCGCGGCTTCTCGCGTCGGCCACGAAGCTCTCCATGGCATCGATGCGACGCGCATTGGCCATTGGCCCCATCGTGATGCCCTTTTCGAGTCCGTCGCCGAGCTTGACGGCTTTGGCATAATCGGTAA
>VAZQ01000555.1 GCA_005883115.1 Alphaproteobacteria bacterium
TTCTCTTAACATCGAGCGCGTCAATCTTACGATCAACGGGCGGCCCTACGCCATCGATCTTGATCCGCGCACCACGTTGCTCGATGCATTGCGCGAGCATTTGGCGCTGACCGGCTCGAAGAAAGGCTGCGACCAGGGACAGTGCGGCGCCTGCACGATCATCGTCAACGGACAGCGTATCAATAGCTGTCTGGCGCTCGCGGTGATGCATGACGGCGACGAGATCACCACCATCGAGGGTTTGGCAGAGGAGGGGGTGTTGGATCCGATGCAGGCCGCGTTCGTGCGCCACGACGGATTGCAATGCGGATACTGCACGCCCGGCCAGATCTGCTCGTCCGTGGCGCTCATCTCCGAGCACCGGGACGGCTGGCCGAGCTATGTGACCGCCGATGTCGCAACCGCGCCGGCGCTGACCAATGCGGAAATCGCCGAACGGATGAGCGGCAACATCTGCCGCTGCTCCGCCTATCCCAACATCGTCGCGGCGATCCGCGAGGTGGCAGAGGAGGGCCTTCTATGAAACCGTTCAGCTACCGGCGGGCGAGCGACATTGCCTCCGCCTGCGCATCGGCCACGCAGCCCACGGCCAAGTTCGTCGCCGGCGGCACGAATCTCGTCGACCTGATGAAGCTGCAGATCGAAGCGCCGGCACAGCTGGTCGACATCACGCGCCTGCCGCTTGCTCGCATCGAGGAGACGGCTGAGGGCGGCTTGCGCATCGGCGCGCTGGTCACCAACAGCGCGGCTGCCGTCGACATGCGCGTGCGCCGCCGTTATCCGCTGCTCGCACAGGCGATTCTCTCGGGCGCGTCCACTCAGCTTCGCAACAAGGCGACGACCGGCGGCAACCTGCTGCAGCGCACGCGCTGCCCGTACTTCTACGACACGAGCAAACCCTGCAACAAGCGCGCGCCTGGATCGGGTTGCGCCGCGCTCGAGGGTCTCAACCGCATGAACGCCGTACTCGCTGTAAGCGACAACTGCATCGCCGCGCATCCCTCCGATATGGCGGTGGCGATGACCGCGCTCGACGCCGTGGTGGAAACGGCCGCGCCCGACGGCTCGACCCGCGCTATTCCAATCGACGCGCTTTACCGTTCGCCGGGCGACACGCCGCACATCGAAACAGTATTGGCGCCGGGCGAACTGATCACGTCGGTGCTGCTGCCGCCGCCCCCGCCGGGCCGGCAGGTCTATCGCAAAGTCCGCGATCGCGCGTCCTTTGCCTTCGCGCTCGTTTCGGTCGCGGCGGTGCTCGAGTTGGACGGCAACCGCGTGCGCTCATCGCGCGTCGCGTTCGGAGGCATCTCCTACAAGCCGTGGCGCTCGCCGGACGCCGAAGCAGCGCTTGAGGGCGCCCCGGCGACCCGTGCATCGTTCGATGCTGCCGGCACCGCGGCGCTGCAGAGCGCGCGGGGCTTTGGCCACAACGATTTCAAAATCCCGCTTGCGCGGCGGACGCTGCGCGCCACGCTCACGCAAGCGGCCAGCCTCGCTTAAGGAGATCTCAGATGGCGCAAAACGATCTCGCGAACCCGATCGGACGCCCGCTCGACCGTGTCGACGGCCCTCTGAAGGTGACCGGCCGCGCCAAGTACGCGTTCGAATACGCGGCCCAGGGCGAGGCCGCTTACGGGTTCATCGTGTCCGCGGTAATCGGCAAGGGTCGTGTCGCTGGCGTCGATGTGCGCGACGCCGAGCGCGCACCCGGCGTGCTGCTCGTTCTGACCCAGGACAATGCACCGCCTCAGACGCCCTGGGGTCCGGTAGACCTGCCTGATCGTTTCGCGCGCGCGGAGCCTGCGCTCGACACCGACGAGGTGCGCTATTTTGGCTTCCCCGTCGCCTTCGTGGTTGCGGAAAGCTTCGAGCAGGCCCGCGCTGCCGCGGCGCTGGTCCGCCTGCGCTACACCACGGAGCCGGCCGAGTATGATCTGCGCGCGGCGGGACCGGGCGCAGAGATTCCGGGAAAGATCGATGGTGGTGCGGCTCCCGACACCGCCGTCGGCGATTTTGAATCCGCGTTCGCCGCCGCGCTCGTGAAGATCGATCTAGCGTATACCACGCCTTACCAACACTCAGCCCCGATGGAGCCCCACGCGAGCATGGCGTTCTGGGAGGGCGGACGACGAGCCCCCGCGAAGGTCTTGCGCGAACGCTCGACATTCCGCCCGAGAATGTGCGCATCATCACCCGCTATATCGGCGGCGGCTTCGGCAACAAACTGCCGTATTACGTCGACGCAACGCTGGCGGCGATCGGCGCGCGCATGCTGCGCCGGCCGGTAAAAGTGGCGATGACGCGCCCGCAGGTCTTCAACACCACTACACATCGCAGCGCGTCGGAGCAGCGCGTGCGGCTGGGCGCCAACCGCGACGGACGGCTGACCGCCTATGGGCAGGACGCCGTGGTGCAGTCTGCACGCTTCGACACTTTCGTTGAGCCGGTCTCTCTGGCGGCACGCAGCCTCTATGCCGCGCCCAACCGGCGCACCCGCCACCGCCTGGCAAAGCTGGATTTGTCACGCTCGGATTCGATGCGCGCGCCGGGCGACGCGATCGGGCTATTGGCGCTCGAATGTGCGATGGACGAGTTGGCCGAGACTCTGGGACTCGATCCGATCGAGCTGCG
>VAZQ01000556.1 GCA_005883115.1 Alphaproteobacteria bacterium
CGTGGTGACACTCGCGACAGGTCGCTCCGCTGAGTTTGCAGCGTCGTGGGCTTGCGCGGGCTCGACGCTCTGGCGCAGCCGAAGCTCGAGATGGTTCGGGGTCAATGTCACACGCTCGAGATGGCGCTCGAGGAGCTCGCGATCATTGTAGGGCAACGGCTCCCCGGCGCCGCTCGCGTTGAGGTGGTTGCGCAGCGCTGCAAGGACGAGCGCCTCGATCTCGGCGGCAGGAACGCGGCTGACCAATCCGGGCGGCTGGGGCTTCCTCTGCAGCGCGGCCTGGGAGACATAATAGCGGTAGCGCGCGCCGCCCGGTTGGGCTCATGCGGTTGCCGCGATTGTCAAAAAGGCGCCCACTCAGGATCGCGGGCGAGCCCCGCAGCCGGCAGCGCCGCGCCACCGCCCGGGCCGCAAGCTTGGCCTGCACCGCCGCAAACAGCGCGGAATCGACAATGGGCTCGTGCGCACCGCGGTGAACCTCGCCCCGGTAGACCACCTCGCCGATATAGAAGCGGTTCTTGAGCAGATAAGCGAGCGCCCCGACGCCAAAGCGCCCCCCGCCGACGGTGCGGCCGTCCGACAGCCGCCGCGGCTTGCTGCGAACTCCCCGCCGATCGAGGTCCTCCGCCAGCGCGCGGATGGAGCCAAGCTCCAGATACCGCGCAAAGATCGTGCGAACCGCCGCGGCCTCGGCTGGAACCACAAGGATCTTCTTGTTCACGGCGGCATAGCCGAGCGGGACCGGGCCGCCGACCCAAATGCCTTTGCGCTTGGAGGCCGCGATCTTGTCGCGCACCCGCTCCCCGATCAGCTCGCGTTCGAACTGGGCAAATGACAGCAGCACATTGAGCGTGAGCCGCCCCATGCTGGAGCTGGTGTTGAACGATTGCGTCACCGACACAAACGAGACGCCGTGGGCATCGAACAGCTCGATGAGCTTGGCAAAATCAGCGAGCGAGCGGGTCAGCCGGTCGACCTTGTAAACCAGCACGATGTCGATCTCGCCTGCTCGGACATCGGCCAAGAGCTGCTGCAGCGCGGGGCGCTCGAGCGAGGCGCCGGAGAATGCGCCATCGTCGTAGCGGCCGGGGATCAGCCGCCAGCCTTCGTGCGCTTGACTCTTTATATATGCCTCGCAGGCCTCGCGCTGGGCATCGAGCGAGTTGAACGCAAGCTCAAGATTGTACTCGGTCGACTTGCGCGTATAGATGGCACAGCGCGCGAGCGTGCTGACGGGTCCGTTCATGCGGCCGAGAGTCCATGACGCATGAGGGGCAGATCACCGCCGGGACGGGCATGTGGACGGGCGGTACCTTTGAGGCTGGGCTCGGAGACCGCCGACACGTCATGGCGGCTCTCACGCACCCGCCCGCTCCACGAAATCGCGCACCGCAGCCGGCAATTCATCGTGCAACTCGAGCGCACAGTTGAGAACCTGGCGCGCGATGTCTGCGCTGACATCGTGCGCCCAGCCCTCGGCGGTGTTGAAGGCCACCACGCGCAGGGGATGTCGATATTGACCGGATAAGAGATCGGCGACGACGGTCTTGGGGTCGGCTTGAGCCGCGTCGGTCTCCCGGTACGCGCGCCCAAGCTCACCAAAGTCATCGAGCACGAGATAGACGGTGCCGTCACGGCTCTGCGCACGTGGCGGCGTTGCTGAGCGCTGCGGCATGACACTTACGCCCGTTTGCGCGCCGGGACCGCCGGGGCTCCCCTGCGCGGCGCGGCTGGTTTCTTATCCTCGGCGACGCTGCGGCGCAGCGCCTCCATGAGATTGATCACCCGCCGCGGCGCGGCAAACGTCTGCTTGCGCTCGTGAACGGCGCCGGCCTGCTTAGCCTTCAGGTGCGCGAGCAGCGCCTCCTCGTAGCGATCGCGGAAGGTCAAGGGGTCGAAATCGGCGACCTTGCTGTCCACAATATGCTCGGCGAGCGTGAGCATGTCCGGCGCAAGGGTGAGCTCCGGTAGATCGCAGAAGTAATCCTCGGCTTTGCGGACCTCAGAGGGGTAGCGCAGCGTGGTGCCAAGGAGCCCCTTGTCATAGGGCTCCAGCGCGATCACCCGCTCGCGCTTGGAGAGCACCAGCCGCCCGAGCGCAACCATCTCCTTGCCGCGCATGGCCTCACGAATGACCGCAAAGGCCTCCTGTCCGACCGGCTCGTTCGGGGTGATGTAATAGGGGGTGTCGAAGTAGCGCTGGTCGATCTGCGCGCGCGGCACAAAGCTGTCGATCTCGATCGTGTGGGTACTCTCGATCTCGATGGCGTCGAGCTCTTCATCGGCGACGATGAGGTATTCTCCCTTGGCGACCTCGTAGCCGCGGGCTTTGTGTACGGGGCCGACCGGCGCGCCGGTCTCCTCATCGATGAGCTGCTGGCGCAGGCGATTGCCGGTGGCCTTGTTAACCTGGCGGAATGCGATGCGCTCGGCCGTCGAGCACGCCGCGTGCAGTGCAATCGGACAGGAGACCAGGGCAAGTTTGAGATAGCCTTTCCAGTAGGGACGCACGACCAACTCCTATGGGTTTATGCCTGCGATGCTGTTTGGATGGGCAGAGGTGCATTGTTCAAATCCGCTCGCACTGTGAGAGCCATTTCGGCCTCCACGCACACTTTTCTTGTTATTGCTGCGCGCAGCTATGCCTTTAGGTCGCGCGAGGGCAAAGAAGCGGGGACCACTCCAGGCCGTGCCGGTGATGGCGCGGGCGATGGCGGAGAGGCTCGCATAGGTCGTGCCCTGCCAGTT
>VAZQ01000622.1 GCA_005883115.1 Alphaproteobacteria bacterium
CGGGCTGAGCTGGCCGCTGCCCGAGGAGCTGACCGATGCCGCGCTCGAGGCCAAGCTGTTTGCCGACGCCGGCACGAAGCAAGGTCACCGGCGTCAGGTCGAGCCCGATTGGACGGCCATCCACCGGGAGCTCAAGCGCAAGCACGTCACGCTGTCGATCCTCTGGGACGAGTACATCGAGCGCCATTCGCAAGGCTACCGCTATTCCCGTTTCTGCGAGCTGTACCGAAGCTGGGAAGCCAAGCTCTCGGTCACGATGCGCCAGACCCACGTGGGTGGCGACAAGCTGTTCGTCGATTACGCCGGCGACACGGTACCGGTGATCGTCGACCGGCTGACCGGCGAGGTGCGCCAGGCACAAATCTTCGTCGCGGTGATGGGGGCCTCGAGCTTCACCTACGTCGAGGCGACCTGGACGCAAACGCTTGGCGATTGGATCGGTGCCCACACGCGCGCCCTTGCCGCCATCGGCGGAGTGCCGCGTCTCATCGTTCCCGATAACGCCAAGGTCGCCGTCATCAAGGCCTGCCTGTACGAGCCGCAGGTCAACCGAACCTATGCCGAGATGGCCGCGCACTACGGCACCGCTGTGCTGCCGACCAGGCCACGTCGACCGCGCGACAAGGCCAAGGTCGAAGCTTGCGTGCTGATCGTCGAGCGTTGGCTCATCGGTCGTCTACGTGACCGTCGGTTCTACAGCCTCGCCGAGCTGAACGCGGCGATCGGTGATCTGCTCAAGCGGCTCAACGAGGAGCGGCCGATCCGCCGGCTCGGCGTCACGCGCCGGCAGCTGCTCGAAGAGCTCGACCGGCCGGCGCTCAAGCCCTTGCCGATCGAGCCCTATGTGTTCGCCGAGTGGCGCGTGCGCCGGGTCGGCATCGATTACCACGTCGATGTAGAGGGGCACTTCTACAGCGTTCCCTACCGCTTCGCGCGCAGCGAGGTGGAGGTGCGGCTCACCGGCCGCACCGTGGAGATCTTCGTCAAGGGCGAGCGGATCGCTGTCCACATGCGATCGAGCGGCAATGGCAAGCACACGACCGCTGCCGACCATATGCCGTCCAGTCATCGCCGTTACGCCGACTGGACTATCGGCCGTATCCGCAGGGACGCCGCCCTCATCGGGCCGGCAACCGTCGCGCTCTGCGATCTTATCCTGGAGCACCGGCCGCACCCCGAGCAGGGCTTCCGATCCTGCCTCGGCATCCTGCGGCTGGCGCGGCCGTTCGGTGTCGTACGGCTGGAAGCCGCCGCCACGCGTGCCATCGAGATCGGTGCGCTCACCTACGGATCGGTCCGTTCCATCCTCGACCACAAACTCGATCGATACGCCGCGCACCAGCGTGCTGCGGACGGCGCGCCGATCCTCCATTCCAACATCCGCGGCTCGCGCTACTACCAATAGGAGACCAAATCTTGCTCACCCATCCCACCCTCGATCTGCTGCATCAGCTCGGTCTCAACGGCATGGCCAAGGCCTTCGGTGAGATCGAAGCATCCGGTGAAACCACCACGCTGACCCATCCCGAATGGCTCGCCTTGCTGCTCGATCAGGAGGTTAGCTATCGACGCGACAGGCGCCTGCTCGCCCGCCTGCGATATGCCAGGCTGCGCCATCAGGCTTCCGTCGAAGATGTCGATTACCGTGCCGCGCGCGGACTCGATCGCGCGCTGTTCCAAAAACTCGCCGACGGTAGCTGGATCGAGGTCCATGAGAACTTGATCCTGTGCGGGCCGACCGGCGTCGGCAAGAGTTGGCTCGCGTCAGCCCTCGGCCACAAAGCCTGTCGCGACAATCGCTCCGTTCTCTACCAGCGCATTCCCAAGCTGTTCGCCGACCTCACCCTCGCCCGCGGCGATGGTCGCTATGCCCGTCTCCTGCGGGCGCTCGGCGGGGTGCAGCTGCTCATCCTCGATGACTGGGGTCTCGAGCCCCTCGACGCCGCCGCTCGTCACGACCTCCTCGAAATCCTCGAAGAACGTTACGGCCGCCGCTCGACCATCATCACCAGCCAAATCCCCCTCGACAAATGGCACGAGCTGATCGGCGATCCAACCTACGCCGACGCCATCCTCGATCGCATCGTCCACAACGCGCACCGGATTAATCTCACCGGCCACAGCCTGCGACGCCCGCGCTCCAACAAGCCATCCAAGGATTGACCGCCGCGCCACCGAATGCGAAAAATTATCCGCCAGCGAGGCACCGGACCCCGGGCGACATCATGTCGGAACAGCGGGCGACATCATCTCGGTATGCCCGGGCGACTTCGTCGGAATCCGCACGCCTACTGTCTCACGCTCGGCAACATCACGTCGCTGAGCAGATACTGATACCGTTTCTGTGAGGGACGTGACGGGAGCAAGCGCAGAGGCGTTATTCCGACCAGAGTGGCCGCGGGGGGAGGAAGCGTGCACCGCGTCGACCCCTGAGCGGCAGACGGCTGAATTAGCGGCGACAAAAGGCAGAGGCCGAGCGATCACAGACCGAGGAACAAGCGCATCGTCTCGTCGACGTTTTACTCGGGAAGGACGCGCGCTGCAGTCGACCAATCAACAATTCAGAGACATTGTCCGGGTCGAG
>VAZQ01000623.1 GCA_005883115.1 Alphaproteobacteria bacterium
CCTTTGGGGGCGTGCCTGCACGTGGATGCCGCCTTAAGCTGGCTGAGGCAGACGTGCGGACGTCTTGCTTGATATCGCTAAGGGTCGAGTTCATCGTCAGTCTAGCAACGCGGCGGCGGTTTCACAGCGCAAAAATTCGACACCTGCGATGCCGACGTGCTGTGGCCGCCTGCTCGTTCAGGTGCAAGGCCGGCGTTCACGCCCCATATGAGGTCGCATGCATCCGCCGAGCCAGACCGTTGCCCCCGAGGACGCCAACCCATTGTTCGAGGAGTGGGACGGTCGCTTCGGCGTCCCCGCCTTCGACCGGATCAGGCCGGAGCATTTCCGGCCGGCGTTCGCCCGCGCCTTTGCCGCGCATGCGACCGAGGTCGCGGCTATCGCAAACAACGCGGCCGCGCCGAGCTTCGCCAACACCATCGCCGCGCTCGAGCAAAGTGGCGATGCGCTCAGCCGGACCGTCAACGTCTTCAACCTCTTGGCGGGCGCCCACAACAACGACGAGATCCTCGCCATCGAGCGCGAGGTCGCCCCCCTCAAGGCCAAGCACTGGGACAGCATCCACATGGACGCGGCCCTGTTCGGCCGTATCGAGCGCTTATACCGCGCACGCGATCAACTGGCGTTGTCGGCGGAAGAGCGGCGCGTTCTCGAGCGCTATTACCTCAAGTTCGTGCGTGCAGGTGCCGCGCTCGACACCGTGGCCAAGGCCCGGCTCGCGGACATCAACGCGCGGCTCGCCACGCTCGGCACTACCTTTAGCCAGAACGTTTTGGCGGACGAGCAGAGCTACACGCTCCTCCTCGATGGCGAGGAGGACCTTGCCGGCCTTCCCGATTTTGTGCGCGCGGCGGCGCGTGCGGCGGCCGAGGAGCGTGGGTTTCCTGGCAAGCACCTCATCACCACCTCGCGCTCGAGCGTCGAGCCGTTCCTGCAATTCTCCGCCCGGCGCGACCTGCGCGAGAAGGCGTTTCGCGCCTGGATCGCGCGCGGCGATAGCGGCGGCGCAACCGACAACAAGCCGATCATTGCCGAGATGGTCGCGCTACGCGCCGAGCGCGCGCGGCTGCTCGGTTATCCAAGCTTCGCGCATTACCGGCTGGACGACACGATGGCAAAGACGCCCGAGGCGGTGCGTTCGCTGCTCGATCGCGTCTGGGCGCCGGCGCGCCGCCGCGCGAGCGCGGATCGCGATGCGCTGCAGGCGCTCCTGCAGGCGGAAGGAAAAAATTT
>VAZQ01000115.1:0-12755 GCA_005883115.1 Alphaproteobacteria bacterium
CTGTCGTTCACCGCGCGCATCGGCACGCTGCTGATCGGCTCGGTGCGTCTGTCGCCGATTTGCATCGGCCAGGCCAAGGCGCTGCTGCTCGGGCCGCTTGCCGTCGAGCCGGCCTTTCGCGAGCGCGGCGTCGGCTATGCGCTCATCGAGCGGGCGCTCGCGCAAGCGAAGGCCAATGGTCACCGGTTGGTCTTCTTGGTGGGCGATGAGCCGTACTACGGCAAGAGCGGCTTCAAAGTCATTCCCAAGGGCCGCGCGACGATGCCCGGTCCGGTCGATTCGGCGCGGCTCCTCGTCTGCGAGCTTGCCGACGGCGCGCTCGACGGCGTGTCGGGACCGATCCGGCCTGATTGGACCGCGGCCTAACCGCGTTAGGGCAGCGCCTTGAGATGGCGGATCGGCCGGCCCGGCGTGAGCGCTGCCGCCGCCGCGACGATGGCATTGGCGTCGATGCCGTAGTGCCGATAGAGATCCGGGATCGAGCCGGTCTGTCCGAAATGCTCGACGCCGAGCGCGCGCACGCGATGGCCGTGCACAGCGCCGAGCCAGGCCAGCGTCGCCGGATGGCCGTCGATGACTGTCACGATCCCGCAATGGGACGGCACGTCGGCCAACAGCTTTTCGATATGCGATCGGGCGTGGACGAGGCCGCGCTCTCGCGCCCGCTGTGCCGCGGTCCAGCCGGCGTTGAGCCGGTCGGCCGAGGTGACGGCGAGCAGCCCCACGTCGCGGCGGTCCTCGGCCATCAGCCCGACCGCCTGGATTGCCTCCGGCACAACCGCGCCCGTGTAGGCGACCACGACCTGGCAATTCGGACCGGGCGGGCGCTGCCAATAGGCGCCGTCGACGATCGCCTGCCGCAGCTCCGGCGTCATCGCGCGCTTGATTTGCTCGATCGGCCGCGTCGACAAGCGCAAATAGACCGAGCCGCCGGTTTCGTCGCGCAGCCAGTTGCGCTCGGAGCTTTCTTTCTCGGCATCGCGCTGGATGTAGTCGAAAGCAAACGCGAGAATAACCGCCAGCTCGTCGACGAATGCCGGCTCGAAGGCTGCGAGCCCATCCTGGGCGAGCCCGATCAGCGGCGTTGCGATCGACTGGTGCGCGCCGCCTTCGGGCGCCAGCGTGATGCCCGAGGGCGTCGCCGCCAGAACGAAGCGGGCATTCTGATAGCAGGCGTAGTTGAGCGCATCGAGCCCGCGCTGAATGAACGGGTCGTAGAGCGTGCCGATCGGGATCAGCCGCTCGCCGTTTATCGCGTGTGAGAGCCCGAGCGCGGAGAGCAGAATGAACAGATTCATCTCGGCGATGCCGAGCTCGATGTGTTGGCCCTTGGGCGAAAAATCCCAATTGAACGTCGAGGGAATGCGTTCACTCCGAAACGTGTCGGCGAGCGCCTCGCGGGCAAACAGTCCGCGCCGATTGACCCAGGCGCCGAGATTGGTCGACACGGTGACGTCAGGCGACGTGGTGACGATACGCTCCGCGATGGGGTTTTTCCCGCGGCCGAGCTCGTTGAGCAGCGCGCCGAAACCCGCCTGCGTCGACATCACCGGCTGGATCGTCACAGTCAAATCCGCCGGCGCCTCGATGCGCGCGGCTCGGTGCCGACGGCTGCCGGCCGCGAACGGTACGCGGTCGAGAAATTGCTGCAGCTCGTTTTGCGCGAGGCTGAGCCCTTCGAACTTGTCCCATTCATGCCCGGGGCGAATGTTCATCGCCGCGCGCAAGCTTTCCGCCTGCGCCGGCGTCATCAGGCCTGCGTGATTATCCTTGTGGCCGGCGAACGGCAGCCCGAAGCCTTTGATGGTGTAGCAGATAAAGCAGATCGGCCGCTCGTGATCGACCTTGCCGAACGCCTCAATCAACGACGGCAGGTCGTGGCCCGCGAGATTTGTCATCAGGCGCGCGAGCTCCGCGTCGGAGCGCGCCTCGATCAGCCGCGTGACGTGCCCTTGATCGCCGATCTCATCGAGGAGGCGCCTGCGCCAGGCGGCGCCGCCCTGGAAGACGAGCGCGGAGTAGAGCTGGTTGGGGCAGTTATCGATCCACTGGCGCAGACGCTCGCCACCCGGTTCGCGGAATGCTTGCTGTAATAGCGAGCCGTATTTGAGGATGACGACGTCCCAGCCGAAGGCTTGAAACAGCGCCTCGTAGCGCGCCCACAAACCCTCGCGGATCACCGCATCCAGGCTCTGGCGGTTGTAGTCGATGATCCACCAGCAATTGCGCAGACCTTGCTTCCAGCCCTCGAGGATGGCTTCGAAGATATTGCCTTCGTCGAGTTCGGCGTCCCCGACGAGGGCGATCATGCGGCCCTCGGGCCGCTCTAACCCCCAGCCGTGCGCCCGCACATAATCCTGCACGAGTGAAGAGAACAGCGTCTGCGCGACGCCGAGCCCGACAGAACCCGTTGAGAAATCGACGTCGTCCGTATCCTTGCTGCGCGAGGGATAGCTCTGCGCGCCTTTGTATCCACGAAAGTCCTCGAGCTTCTGCCGGGTCTGCCGGTCGAGCAGATATTCGATCGCGTGATAGATCGGGCTTGCGTGCGGCTTGACTGCGACCCGGTCTTGCGGGCGCAGCGCGTGGAAATAGAGCGCGGTCATGATGGTGGCGAGCGAGGCCGACGAGGCCTGGTGTCCGCCGACCTTCACGCCATCGACGTTCTCGCGCAGATGGTTGGCGTGGTGAATAGTCCAGCTCGCGAGCCACAGCACCTTTTTCTCGAGCTCGTGCAGGATCGCAAGCTCGCGCGCGCTGGGGTTTTTCTTGCCGCCTTTGGTCATGGGCGCAGCATTATAGCGCCTTGCGGCCCAGCAAAGGCAGCGGCATAGCCCGCATGAGCCATAAGGGCGTTTACGCGTCCATAGCCTGTCGAAGACGGGCGTGGACGCCCTTAAGGACGCGCTTTGGCGAAATGCGGGAGAGCTTCGCCGCTACCGCCCTGGATTTCGCTGCGCTCAATACGGCTACACCTTCGCTGATTGAGCTGCGGCGCGACTTCAGTCTACGGCGCGAGCAACACCTGGCGGCAGGCGGCGGGTAGGTCAGCCATCCGCGGCCCCGGCTTGGGCTTGGACGGCGGCGAGGGCTTGGGGTGCAAGATCGCCTCGGTGAACCAATGGTCGAGCTCCGCGCCGCAGCCGTCGTCCCCCGGCCGCGGCGGCTGCGGCGTGCACTCCGGGCTGTCGGACGGGCAATTGATCCGCACGTGGAAGTGATAGTCGTGTCCCCACCACGGCTGCACCTTGCTGAGCCAATGGCGGTCACTGCCGGCGTCGCGGCACAGTGCTTTCTTGATCGCCGCATTTACGAAGATGCGGGCGACCTGGGGGTCCTTCGCCGCGGCCTTGATTAAGTTCACGTGCGCGGGGGTCCACACTTGCGGGTCGACGTCTTTGCGGTCCTCGGCGACGACCATGGTCGCCGACATTTGTTCCCGCTCCTCGCGACTGAGCTGGCGATCGGGCATCGGCGTGAGCCAAATGTCGGCGTCGAGCCCGACCTGATGGCTCGCATGGCCGGTGAGCATCGGCCCGCCGCGCGGCTGCGAGATGTCGCCGACGAGTAGCCCGTGCCAGCCGGTCTTCGGCGCCTGCGCTGAAAGCCGCTCGAGGAATTCGATCAGTTTCGGGTGGCCCCAATTGCGGTTGCGCGAAAGCCGCATCACCTGCCACGTGGGCCCGTTGATCGGCAGCGCCACCGCGCCAGCGAGGCAGCCCTTGGAATAAAAGCCGATGGTGCGCGCTTGCAGAGGCGCGGGCGCAGTTTTGCGCCCGAACAGCTCCTTGGCCGGAGTTGCAGGGTCATCGGACTTGGCGAGCGGCGGCAGCGGCTGGGGATTGAGCGTGCCCTTATCCTGCGCGGTTGCGCTCGAGGGCGCGAGCAAGGCCGCCAGCGCCAATGCAGCGCCGCACGCTGCGATCCCGCGCGCCAATGCGCCGCTCGGCGCCGTCATTGTCGTCATGCTTGCGTCCCGATCGAGAGTCCTGCCGCCCCTCGGAGCCTACGCTGACTCGAGTCCACGCCGGGCTCCACTGGGGCCGGGTAACCCGCGGGATTCGTCCCGTCAAGCGGAATGCGATTTGAGACGATCTGCATCCTCAGCGGTGCAGGTGACGAATTACCATCATCCCGCACGCTTGAGGCGCGCGGCAACGGCCTGCGCGCGCCGCCGATAAGCATCAGCGAGGCGTTCGGCAC
This sequence comes from Alphaproteobacteria bacterium, assembly GCA_005883115.1. GTDB lineage: Bacteria > Pseudomonadota > Alphaproteobacteria > Rhizobiales > Xanthobacteraceae > VAZQ01. Next base: position 4,204 of record VAZQ01000115.1, read on the forward strand.
GATTGCGAAAAAGGTCGCCACCGGTCATCGCGAGCAAGCGCTCTTCGGTCGCCGAATGTGGCTCGATGGTGCCGTCGCCGAGTATATGACCAATGGCGAGTCCTCGTTCGGCGAACGCCCGGCCGATCAGCAGAGAGCGATGGCAGTCGAGCGGCTCGCGCTCGGCACACAGAAGGCAGACGCGGTGGCGCGCGCTCTCATTCACGACTTGCGCGAGGCCGGCCGCAAATTCCGGCTGCGCGGCCATGGCCTCGTAGTCGGCGACACCATCGCGGTAGAGGCGCACATCGCGCGGGCGGCCCCCAAGCGCGTCACCGAGGAGCATATAGACGATGCCTGCGTCGGCGAGCCGCTGCGCCAGGGCCTTGCTCGAGAACCAGGGACACCATCGCGAAAACGGGATCGAACGCACATCGGCGATGGCGCTCACGCCCGCACTCTTGAGCAAAGCCATAAAACGATCGGCCGCGAGATTGGAGTGGCCGATGCTCAAGAGATCGCAGGAGGGACTCATTTTCGATGCGCGCTCGCGCGCCTCAGCGCGGCGCCAAATCGGCGACGAGGTCGTGCACGGCGCTGGTGAGCCCCTCGAACATGGGAAAGTTGAGCCGATTGACCGCGACGAAAACGCCGACCCCACGCGTCGGCGCCAGCACCACGTACGTCATGAAACCGGCGATGCCGCCGCTCTTTGTCAGGATCACCGGGCGCTTCTCCCTGGCCATCGAGATGATCCACCCCAATCCAAGCCCGTCCATCTTCTCGCCGCCGACGCCGACCGCGGCCTTGAGTCCGTCATGCCAGCGATAAGGGGCGTGGTCGATCATGCGCACCTCGGCGCCGGCGGCGTCGTCGACGGCGAGGTGCCAGCGCATCCATTTGACCATGTCGTCGCCGGTGGTGAAGACGTTGCCGGAAGGATCCATCGCCGTCGGCGTTTCCCACAACGGCGCCTCTTTGCCGTCGAGATCGAGGCCGGTCATGGCGCGCGGCGTCTGCGCCGGGGAAAGTTTTGTCGCCGTGTCAAGCATTCCCAGTGGGCTGGCCACGCGCTCGCCCAGCAGCGCCGCGTAGGACTTGCCGCCGGCTTTGGCGAGCGCCTCGCCGAGCAGGCCGAAGCCGAGATTGGAGTACATCGCGCCGGAGCCCGGCGCATAGGGTAGTGTTGCCTGCGCGAGCCAGCGCCAATAGGCATCAGCTTGAAAGTGTGCGAACGGATTCTCCCCCGGCCTCGCATCCGGCACATCCGGCAGCTCGCGCGGCAGCCCGGCGGTGTAGGTCGCAAGATCGAGCAACGTGATCTCGCGCCCGGCGTATGTCGGCACTGTCGCGCCGGCTGGCGCGTATTTGGCAAGCGGATGCACGAGCTTCACGGTGCCGTCGGCCGCCATGCTTGCGAGCACATGACCTGCCATGACCTTGGCGATCGAGCCCATGCGGAGAATGGAGCGGCCATCGGGCTCGACCTTGCTTCCCGGGCGCGTCTCTCCGAAGCCGAGCACGACGGAGTCATCCCCGCGCACCACGGCCAGCACGAGATCGGGGGCGCCGGAGCTGAGCCACATCACCGCGCCGCTCATGGAGGCCGCGTCTTTGAGAACGAGATCGTCGGCGCGCGCCGTCGCCGGGCCGCCGATAAGAAGAATCGCAAGGAGCGCGGTTAGGCTGTTCGCTCTCGGGGCCATTGGGACTCGCTGGTCAGGGAAGTCTGTCGCAGGCTGCTTTGCCATCGACGAACACTTATGGCCAGCGCAAAATGCGGACCTGACCAGGAGCGTCACTTCGTGACTTGGCCTCGAATCTCGCCCGGCCTGTTCGCCTCGGTATGGATGTTGAAATACCACTTTCCGGCGAGAAGATCGGTAGCCTGCGCGTCAGTCAGCGTGGCGGTTCCTTTGATTGGGCTTGCGACGCTGCCCTGAACCGGAACGACGACGCCGGCAGTCTTGTCCGCATCGGCGGGCCCGTGAAAATGGGCCGCGGTGGCGTTGCCCGTCAATCCGGAATAGGTGACCGTATACGTCAGCTGCTTGGTCGCGGTGTCGTAGGTTGCCTGCAAGTTTCCGGTGCCATTGCTGTTGGTCGGCGGTACCGATTGCGAGGCGTTCAGGCTGCCTTTGAGGTTGACGGTTTCCGCAAACGCTGTGGGCGTGCTGATCACAAGCGTCGTCAGCACGAGCACACCAAGGCCGATACTTGCAACTTGTTTCTCCATTGATCTCCTCCCTCTTTCGCGGCGCGAACGCCGCCGCTACCAATTCGTTTTGGATCTTTGAGGAACACCGTCCAACCGATCAGTATTCCAATCCGACAGTCGGCCGCCACCACCAGCGTGGTAAAGGAGCGCCGGCGGGGCCACCCAGCCCTTTTCGCAAGGTCGTGAGATGAAAGAGCACTGCGCCTGCCAACTACCTATCGTTGCTCCGAGCCGACGCGCTTTCCTCGCCGCTCTTGCCTTTACCGCCGTTTCGCCCACGGTCGCGCTCACTCAAACGGGCGGTTCGGGTGCCGCCGCGGACGTCCGGTTCATGCGCATGGCGCTCGAGGAGGCCCGGCAAGCCGATTTTCCCTTCGGTGCGGTGATCGTGCGGGAGGGCTCGGTCATTGCGCGCGGCCGTAATTTGGGGCGAACGACCGGCGACCCAACCGCGCACGGCGAAATGGTGGCGATCCGGCGCTGTCTCGCCGATCACGGCAACGCGGCGCTGCGCGGCAGCACGCTCTACACCTCCGGCGAACCCTGTGCGATGTGCATGGGCGCGATCCTCTGGTGCCATATGGGGCGGCTCGTCTTCGCGGCGTCGATTGCGCAACTCGCCGCCAAGATCGATCAGATCATGGTGTCGAGCGCCGAGCTCGCGGCAAAGGCGCCCTCCGCGCCGATTGCGATCAGCGGCGGCGTGCTAGCGGATGAGGCCATGGCGCTGTTCGTGAAATGATGGCCCACTCCGTGCGATCACGCCGGAGGTGATAGTGCTTTGGTCCCGCACAAACAGCAACCCGTAAGGATGTCCATGATCGCCATTCGTGCGGCCAAGGCGGCAACGGTGGCGGCGATCGCGCTGTTCGCCACCCTGGTCGCGTTCGGCAACCTGACCGACTACAACACCAATTTCGTATTCGTCGAGCACGTCATGTCCATGGATACGATCTTTCCGTTCTCGACGATCAAGTACCGGGCGATCACCAGCCCTGCGCTTTGGCACGCGGCCTATGCGCTCATCATCGCGATGGAGGCGGGAACCGCGCTGCTGTGTTGGATCGGCGCGGCGGCGCTGGCGCGCAGGCTGCGCGCCGACGCCGCAGCATTCAATCGGGCCAAAGCCTTCTCCGTTGCCGGCCTGACCCTCGGCTTTCTGCTGTGGCAGGTCGGGTTCATGTCGATCGCAGGCGAATGGTTCGGCATGTGGCAGTCGCAGCAGTGGAACGGAGTGCCGAGCGCGTTCCGCTTCGTCATCACCATCATTGCCGTGCTCATCTTCGTGGCGCTGCCCGACCACGATTTCGATCGAGGCGCGGCATGAGCCGAGGCAGTCTCACACATCCACCTTCAGCGCGGCGATGAAAGCCTCCTGCGGGATTTCTACTTTGCCGAACTGGCGCATGCGCTTCTTTCCTGCCTTTTGCTTCTCCAGGAGCTTGCGCTTGCGCGTCACATCGCCGCCGTAGCATTTGGCGGTGACGTCCTTGCGCAACGCACGCACCGTCTCGCGCGCGATAATCTTGCCGCCGATCGCGGCCTGGATCGGCACCTGGAACATGTGCGGGGGGATGAGCTCCTTGAGCTTTTCCACCATGGCGCGTCCGCGGCTCTCCGCGCGCGTGCGATGCACGAGCATGGCGAGTGCGTCGACCGGCTCGCCGTTGACGAGGATTTGCATTTTCACCAAATCGGCCAGCCGGAAGTCGGTGAGGTGATAGTCGAACGAGGCGTAGCCTTTCGACACGGATTTAAGTCGGTCGTAGAAGTCGAACACCACCTCGTTGAGCGGCAGGTCGTATTTCACCATCGCGCGGTTGCCGACGTAGGTCAGCTCGATCTGCACGCCACGTCGATCCTGGCAGAGCTTGAGCACGCTGCCGAGATACTCGTCCGGAGTCATGATAGTGGCGCGGATCCACGGCTCTTCCGTCTCCTTGACCCGCACCGGATCCGGCATATCGACGGGATTGTGGATCTCGAGCTTGGTCCCGTTGGTCAGCGTGATCTTATAGATCACCGAAGGTGCGGTCGCGATCAGGTCGAGGTTGAACTCGCGCGCGAGCCGCTCCTGGATGACCTCCAGATGCAGCAGCCCGAGGAATCCGCAGCGGAAGCCGAAGCCGAGCGCAGCCGACGTCTCCATCTCGTAGGTGAAGCTCGCGTCATTGAGCCGCAGCTTGCCCACGGCAGCGCGTAAATCCTCGAACTGTGCGGCATCGACCGGGAAGAGGCCGCAGAAGACGACCGGAATGGCGGGCCGGAAGCCCGGCAGCGCCGTGCTCACCGGCTTGCGGTCATCCGTAATGGTGTCGCCGACGCGGGTATCAGCGACCTGCTTGATGGAGGCGGTGAGAAAGCCGATCTCGCCGGGGCCGAGCTCTTCGACATCGAGCATCTTCGGTGTGAACACGCCGACGCGGTCGACCTCGTAGGCGGCGCCGCTCCCCATCATGCGGATGCGCTGGCCGCGCCGCAGCACGCCGTCGACGACGCGCAATAGCACGATGACCCCGAGATAGCTGTCGTACCAGCTGTCGACCAAGAGCGCCTTGAGCGGCGCCTCGCTGTCGCCTCTGGGTGGCGGCAGCCGCGTGATGATGCCCTCGAGCACCTCGCCAATATTGAGGCCGGTCTTTGCCGAGATCAGGATCGCGCTTGAGGCGTCGAGCCCGATCACGTCCTCGATCTGCTGCTTCACCTTCTCGGGTTCGGCCGCCGGCAGGTCGACTTTATTGAGGACCGGCACGACTTCGTGGTTGTTGTCGATTGCCTGATAGACGTTGGCGAGCGTCTGCGCCTCGACGCCCTGCGAAGCGTCCACTATCAGGAGCGAGCCTTCGCAGGCCGCGAGCGAGCGGTTGACCTCGTAGGCGAAATCGACGTGGCCCGGCGTATCGATCAGGTTGAGCACGTAGTCCTTGCCGTCGCGGGCTCGATAATTGAGCCGCACGGTCTGCGCCTTGATGGTGATGCCGCGCTCGCGCTCGATGTCCATGGAGTCGAGCACCTGCTCCACCATTTCGCGCTCGGCGAGCCCGCCGGTCGTTTGGATGAGCCGGTCCGCCAGCGTCGACTTGCCGTGGTCGATATGCGCGATGATCGCGAAGTTACGGATGTTCTCGATGGCCGCATTCATGGCGCGCGGATTAGCACCCGCCTCCGCGAGCGGCAAGGACCGGAAGCTTTCTCGGACGACCTAGGTCGCGAGCTCGGCTCACTCCGCCGCGACCTGCTGCTTCGCCAGGAACGGCTCGAGCGCGAGGCGTTCCCCCTCGCGCGCCACGATTGCGTGGCCGCGTGGCACCGGCTTCCAGTGGGCATGGTTGGCATCGAGCGGCTCCGACACGATCACCACGTTGTCGCCCGACGCGCGATAATAGAGCGAGTTGGCTTCATCGTTGGCGGCGTAGCGGAAGGCATAGAGATCGCGCCCATTGGCCAGCGCCGCCGTGAAGCGCAGCGGCTCATGGTAGCCCTTGCTGCTGACCATCTCGGTCAAGCTGGTGAGCACCCGCGCCGTGGCGCCGACCGGATCCTTGTCGCCGCCGGCGCCGAGGATGGCGAGAAACACCGCTTCCGAATCGGTGGTGCCGATGCGCGAGCCGTAGAACTCGTCGGGAATGAGCGCTTCCACCCGGCGCCGCAAGCGTGCCCAGGTGCCGATGATTCCGTTATGCATGAACAGCCAGCGGCCGCAGGCGAAGGGATGGCAGTTCGGGCGCGTGATCGGCGTCCCGGTCGCGGCGCGCACATGGGCGAAATAGAGGTGCGAGCGGATGTGGCGGCACAGGTAGCGCAAATTGTGCCGGCAGAGATAGCGCAAATTCTCGTCCGACCAGGCCGGACGGACCTCGCGATAGAGCCCGGGCTCGGGGTGTTCCCCATACCATCCCATGCCGAAACCGTCGCCGTTGGTGGCGGCGGTCGATTCCAACGACCGCTGACTCTGCACCACTAGCGAGTGAGCGGGGGCGGTGACGTATTGTTCCAATGGGATCGTTTCGCCGCGATATGCGATCCAGCGGCACATGGCAGGGTCCCTGGGCAGCTCCGAAGCAAGGTCTAGCATTGCCGCAAGATACGGCAAAGCAATGGCGGCGCGCTTTCCCCTGATATGGACCTGCCCGCCACCTCATGCCATAGGCTGCCGCCCGGATAGGGCCCGAACCGGGTGCTTGCGATGACGGCCATGACGCAGAGCGGGCGCCGGCGCCTCGCCATCGAGCGGCTGCTCGATTCGCTTGCCGATGCCGCGCGGCGCGAGCGCACGGTGATCGCCGTTCTGCTCGGCTATGTGGCGCTCTGGACCCTTTACGGAGCCATCGCCAAGGCCAGTCAGGACATCCACGCCGATATGTCCGAGCAGTTTGCGCTCGGGCGCGAACTGGCGCTCGGTTATCCCAAGCACCCGCCGCTGGCGATGGTGGTGGTGCGCGCCTGGTTCAGCGTCTTCCCCACCGCTGACTGGGCCTACTACCTCCTTGCGATGAGCAATGTCGGCCTCGCGCTGTGGATCGCCTGGCGGCTCTCCGCGCGATTTCTCGACGGCGAAAAACGCGTTCTCGGGCTCGCGCTACTCACGCTGGTGCCTTTCTTCAATTTCCACGGCCTCAAATTCAACGTGAACACGATCCTGCTGCCGTTGTGGGCGGCCACCACGCTGTGGTTTCTGCGCTCGTTCGAGAGTCGCCGCGTGCTCGATGCGGCGCTCGCCGGGCTTTTTGCGGCGGCGGCGATGTACGGCAAGTACTGGTCGATCGTGCTGCTGCTGGGACTCGGCGTTGCCGCGCTCAGTGATCGCCGGCGCGCCGTCTACTTCTCCTCCGCGGCGCCCTGGGTGACGATTGCGGTGGGGGCGCTGGCGCTTGCCCCGCACCTTGCTTGGCTAATTGCCAAGGACTTTGCGCCGTTCTCCTACGCGGTCACCCTGCACGGGGAAGGCTCCCTTGCGTCGGCACTCGTTGCCTCGCTCGGTTATCTCGCGGGCAGCGTCGGCTATATCGCAGTGCCGCTCCTGCTCGTGCTTTTCATGGCGCGGCCGAGCGGCGCAGCCGCCAAGGACATGGCATGGCCGTCGTCGCCGGAGCGCCGCTTGGCGGCGGCGGCGTTCTGGGCGGTACTGCTGATGCCGGCCTTGATCGCGCCTTTGGCCGCGGTCCGGCTGGTATCGCTCTGGTCGATGTCGGCCTTCACGTTGTTGCCGGTCATGCTGCTGTCATCGCCGCTCGTCGCGCTCACGCGCCGCGATGCGGCGAGCGTCCTCACGATTGCGGTCGCTTTTCCCTTCGTGATGGTGGCGCTTGCGCCGGCCGTCGCGTTCGTCGTCCATCGCGCGGGTCCGGCGCCGGGCTCCGCCCATCCTTCCGTGCTGGCCGAACCAATAGAAAAGCTGTGGCGCGAAACCACGGACAGGTCGCTGCGTATGTTCAGCAGCTTTGACGAGTTCACCGATGGCGTGACCTTTTATATGCGCAGCCATCCGCTCGCGGTGCACGTGCTCGATGGGCAAGCCTCGCCGGCGCTGGAGGAGCGCATCGAGCGTGACGGCATCGCGTTGCTCTGTCCGGCCCGAGGGTCCGGCGCGGATTGGTGCGCCAACACCGCGACTGCGCGGGCGCGCTGTTCTCCTGCCGGCAAGCAGGCCGAGATCGAGCTTTCCCGCAGCTATCTTGGCAGGGAAGGCAAGCCCGCGCGCTATCTGCTCATCACCATTGCGCCCCGCCAGGGCGAGGCGCCGGACAGCGAACTGTCCGCCGACTGCCAGGGCGTCAGGGCGCGGTGACTGCCGCCTTGATCAGCGCAACGACCTTGTTGAGCGGCGATTGTCCGCTTGCCACCGAGCGCTCGAATTCGGCGCAGCGGCGCTTGAAGCGCTCGAGCTGATCGCGCTTTTGCGTATCGTCGAGGAAGGAGTAGGTCAACGAATTGCGGGCAATCGCTTTGAGCTGCGGATAGCCCAGGCCGTAGTCGCGCGCCGCGCGGAAATATTCGTTGGTCAGATCGATGCGGGATACGCCGGCGTCGTCGGATGACAGCACCACCGGCACGCCGGCGGCCACATAGACGGGAAACGGATGGTCCTTGCCGCGCACCCCGAGGATGAGGTCGTTGCTGGTGAGATTGATCTCGACCACGGCGGGCCGCGCGCGCATCTGCGCGAGCAGGCCCTGCGCGTCGCGCTCGAAGGCGAGCGTGACGCCGTGGCCTATGCGGCGGCCGCCGGCGATCTCGACGGCTTGGCGGATGTGGAACGTGAGATCGGCGGGCGGAACGAGGCCGAGCCATAGCTCGCCCGCATGCAGCGCCACCGGCACATCCTTGGCGAGAAACCGGATGATCTCCATGTGGC
>VAZQ01000115.1:12775-20708 GCA_005883115.1 Alphaproteobacteria bacterium
AGTCTTCGGGCCCGACGAGATTGAGTCCGACCAGGCGCGGTTCCGAGCGGATCAGCGCGGCGGCGGTGGCGGTCTGGACGAACACCTCGTTTTGTCGCGGTAGACCTGGACGATATAGCGGAAGGCGACACCGCAGCCGGCTTGTGTGTTCGCGGCATCGCATGCCAGCGCGGCGCTGATCTTGCCGAGGGCGGCCGCCAAGTCGTTGCGTTTCGCCGCGACGCATTCGGTAAGCCCGCTTGCCTCGAGCGCCGCGAGCTTTGACGCATCGTCGCTTGCGGTGGCAATGGCCCTGACGAATTTCTCGCGGTCGTTCTGGCACCACGACGAGACCATGAACTCGACGTACTGCACGTTTTCGGCGTCGTAGAGCCTGAGCTGGTCGACCGTCATCTCGGCGAGCCGCGAGCCGGACACCGCTCCGAACCGGTCGAACACCGCGAAGAATTCGTCGTGCCCTGTCGGTACGGTGGGCGTCGGCAGGAAGTCGCGCATCGAGAGCGCGTTGACGAGGCGGTCGTAGAGTTTTTGGTCGCGCATCGCGTCGGATATCGGCCGCGTTCCGGCGCGGATTGGTGCGCCAACACCGCGACTGCGCGGGCGCGCTGTTCTCCTGCCGGCAAGCAGGCCGAGATCGAGCTTTCCCGCAGCTATCTTGGCAGGGAAGGCAAGCCCGCGCGCTATCTGCTCATCACCATTGCGCCCCGCCAGGGCGAGGCGCCGGACAGCGAACTGTCCGCCGACTGCCAGGGCGTCAGGGGAATTCGCCGGCGAGGAGGGCAAGGCGGAACAAGAGGATGAACGCCGCCAGGAAGATGGCGGCAAGGATGATCCGGCCTCGCAAGACTTTTGCCCCTGCTGCGCTCTCTACGAAGGCGAAGCTAGCGGTTGGGTATGGCGAACTCAATTAGGTGGAGGAGCGTCGGGCAGTTCGCGGCTCCTCGAACGTTCAGTACCGGTAATGATCGGATTTATACGGTCCCTCGACGGCCACGCCGATATACTGGGCTTGCCGGTCCGACATTTTCGTGAGCTTGGCGCCGATCTTGGCGAGGTGCAGGCGTGCGACCTTCTCGTCGAGGTGCTTCGGCAGCGTGTAAACTTTCTTCTCGTACTTCTTCGGATTGGTCCACAGCTCGATCTGCGCCAAGGTCTGGTTGCTGAATGAGGACGACATCACGAAGCTCGGATGGCCCATGGCATTGCCGAGGTTCACCAAACGTCCCTCCGACAAGAGGATGATGCGCTTGCCGTCCGGGAATTCGATTTCATCGACCTGCGGCTTCACGTTGTACCACTTGAAGTTACGCAGCGCCGAGACCTGGATCTCGCTGTCGAAATGCCCGATGTTGGCAACGATCGCCCGGTCCTTCATCCTGCGCATGTGCTCGATGGTGATGACGTCGAGGTTGCCGGTAGCGGTGACGAAAATGTCGGCGCGCGGCGCCGCGTCGTCCATCGTCGTCACCTCGTAGCCTTCCATCGCCGCCTGCAGTGCGCAGATCGGATCGATCTCAGAGACGAGCACGCGGCAGCCGGCTTGCCGCAGAGAGGCGGCCGAGCCCTTGCCGACGTCACCAAAGCCGGCGACCATGGCCACCTTGCCTGCCATCATCACGTCGGTGCCGCGGCGAATTCCATCCACGAGCGATTCGCGGCAGCCGTAAAGGTTGTCGAACTTCGATTTGGTCACGCTGTCGTTCACATTGATCGCCGGCCACAGCAACGTGCCTTTCTTCTGCATCTCGTAGAGCCGGTGAACACCGGTCGTGGTTTCCTCGGTCACGCCGCGGATCGCGTCGGCATTGTGCTTGTACCAGCCGGGCTTGTCCTTCAGCCGCTGCTTGATGGCGGCGAACAGGATTTCTTCCTCCTCGTTGACCGGTTTGCTGATCAAGCTGGTTTCGCCCCGCTCGGCGCGCAGGCCGAGGTGAATCAAAAGCGTGGCATCGCCGCCGTCGTCGAGAACCATGTTGGGCGTACCGCCGTCGCTCCATTCGAAGATGCGGTGCTGGTAGTCCCAATAGTCCTCGAGCGTCTCCCCCTTGACCGCGAATACCGGTGTGCCGCTCGCTGCCACAGCCGCCGCGGCGTGGTCCTGGGTGGAATAGATGTTGCACGAGGCCCAGCGTACGTCCGCGCCGAGGGTCTTGAGCGTTTCGATCAGGACCGCGGTCTGGATCGTCATGTGCAGTGAGCCGCAGATGCGCGCACCGCGCAGCGGCTGCTCGGGCCCGTATTCCTCGCGGATGGCCATAAGCCCGGGCATCTCGGTCTCGGCAATGGCGATTTCCTTGCGGCCCCACTCGGCAAGGCTCACGTCCTTGACCACGTAGTCGGCAGCCGCGTTGGCGGGGGCAGCATTCCTGGCGGCTTTCGATTGAGCGGTCATGACAGTCCTTACGAGGTTCGGAATTGCGGCGCGCCGGCCGGCCGCCGCTCGGCGCTGCCTATAGCAGGGGCGACGCGTGCCCGCAACGAAGATATAAAGATTTCTTTATATCCAAACCGAACCGGAATTCGCACCCCGCCGAACCGACGCGATGTCGCGCGCGTTGATGCGGCAGGGGGGGAGCGATTGGAGCGCCCGATGCGAGAGAAAACGCAGCTCGATCTCCACCTTTCTCCGGCCATCACTTCGCTGTCGGAGCTTGCCAAGGCGGAGGACGAATGCACGCGCTGTCCGCTCTACCAGCACGCGACGCAGGCGGTGCCAGGCGAGGGACGCAGGTCGTCCCACCTCATGCTCGTCGGCGAGCAGCCGGGTGACAAGGAAGATCTCGCCGGCAAGCCGTTTGTCGGCCCAGCGGGACGCGTTCTCGACCGGGCGCTGGAGGATGCAGGAATTCCGCGCACGGAGGTTTTCGTCACCAATGCGGTGAAACATTTCAAGCATGAGATGCGAGGCAAGCGGCGGCTGCACAAGCGGCCCAACGCTTATGAAATCGAGCGCTGCAAGATCTGGCTCGACGTCGAACGCGCGCTGGTGAAGCCGGTCGCCATTGTCGCTCTCGGCGCGACAGCAGCGCGCAGCCTCCTGGGACGCTCGGTCACCATCAGCAAGCTGCGCGGGCAGACCTTGCACCTCGCCGACGGTACCGCCGCCTTCGTCACCATCCATCCGTCCTGGCTGCTGCGCATCGAGGACGAGGCCGATAAGGAACGCGAGTACAAGAATTTGGTGGCTGACCTGCGGCCCGCCGCGAAGGTGTTGGCAAAGAAGGCAGCGTGAAGCCAGCCCCGAGCGCGCCGCTAGAACCTATTCCTCTTCCGTGAACCGCCCGCTCACGAGCGCGGCCAGCGCGGCAACGACCTCGGCCGCCTGCGGCCCGCTTGCCTCGACGGTAATCGTCGCGCCGGGTCCGGCCGAAAGCATCATCAATCCCATGATCGAGGTTCCGCCGACGACCTCCTGTCCGCGCTTGACCTTCACCTCGGCGTCGAACTTTTCCACGGTCTGCACGAACTTCGCCGAGGCGCGCGCGTGCAGCCCTTTTTTGTTGCAGATTTGGAGCACGCGGGTAATCGGCGCCGCGTCCGGCGGATCATCGCCGGCAGCGTCGCTCATTTGCCGGTGAGAACGCGGCTGGCGATGGTGATGTATTTTCGGCCGGAGTCCTGGGCCGCCGCCACCGCTTCGGTCAGGGGACATTCGTCTCTCACCTTGGCGAGTTTCACCAGCATTGGAAGATTGATGCCGGCGAGGACCTCGACTTTCGGACGCCCCATGACGGAGATGGCGAGATTGGAGGGCGTGCCGCCGAACATGTCGGTGAGAATGGCGACCCCTTCGCCGCTGTCCACGCGCTTGACTGCCTCGATGATGTCCTTGCGGCGCTGTTCGACGTCGTCGTCCGGGTCAATCGTCACCGCTTCGATCTGCTTTTGCGGGCCGACCACATGCTCGAGGGCCGAGCGGAACTCGGCGGCAAGGCGCCCGTGCGTGACGAGTACGAGGCCGATCATCGACTTCCCCGCCGGCGCGTCCGGGTTGCACCGCACGAAAGGGCGCCCATCATCACGATCCTAAGCCCGTGCGCAAGGGCCTTTCTGACGGTTTCGGGACGCTGTTGCATTGCGATAGAGCTGGCCCGGCGGGCGCCCCCTGTGCCGGGAACTGAGCGCCAGGCGCCATACGTCTGTGCCGCCGGCCCTGCGCGCAGGGATCATAACGGAGGTTTAATATCACCGTCCGGTGAGCGCAGGACCGCGAGCACGGGAGCAAGGGGGACGGCACCCGCCGGGAGGGCCAACCGCCGCACGGTTACGCCCATGAGCACGGTGTCGCCCGCCGCCGGCATGCGCTCCGCGTCCTCGGCTGCCAGGTCGACCACAAGACCCACGACCGCCACCGGCTCGTAATCGAGCCGGCGAATGCCGAGGCCGCGCACCTCAATCAGCCCCGCAAGCGTGCTAGCCGCGCGGACCAGGAGCCGGCCATGATGTACTTCGAGGTGAAGGCGGTCATCGCCGATAAGGCGGGCGAACCGAAGCAGGCCCGTTTCAGCCGCCTGAATGAGCGCGAGCGCAAGTTGTGACTTGCCCGATCCCGCCGGCCCGCGGATGAGCACGGCGTGCGCGCCGGCCAGCACGGCAGAGGCGTGCACGCTCGGAGTCTCGGCGACCATCACATGGCCGGCAGTCGCACCGTGAAACGTGCGCCGAGCACGGGCGCGCTCTCCGCACCCGCCCGGACGCGGTTTTCCGCGCGGACGCGGCCGCCATGCGCCTCGATGATATGCTTGGAGATGGACAGCCCGAGTCCCGAATTCTGAGAAGCGTTCGAAGATCTTCTCCATTGCTTCGTCGGGCACGCCGGGGCCGTCGTCATCAATGATGATTTCGATCTGGCTCTTCAATCGCCGGCACGTGACGCGCACTGACCCGCCTGGCGGTGAGAATGAACGGGCATTGTCGATGAGGTTGTCGACTACCTGCCCGAGCCGTGAGTCGTTCCCCAGCACAAGGAAGCCCGCAGGCCCGACTCCTTCGAAAGTCAGCATGACAGTGACGCCATCGTCGTGCCGTTCCTTCGCCACGCTGACCACCGTGCTGAGAAGCTTGGCGATATTAACCGGCTGCGCTTCGTGCCGTTGCATCTCGGCGTCGAGCCGGCTGGCGTCGGAGATGTCGGAGATCAGCCGGTCGAGCCGTTTCACGTCGTGCTGGATAACCGAGAGGAGGCGGTTGCGGCTTTCATCGCTTCTCGCAAGCGGCAGCGTCTCGACCGCCGAGCGCAGCGAGGTGAGAGGGTTCTTGAGCTCGTGCGCCACGTCGGCGGCGAAGCTCTCGATCGCCTCGATGCGGTTGTAAAGCGCGGCGGTCATGTCGCGCAGCGATCCGGAGAGGTGACCGATCTCGTCACGGCGGTGACTCAGATCGGGGATCTCGACCCGGGAGCGAATCCGCCGCCGCACGAGCTGTGCGCTTTCCGCGAGCCGCCGGACCGGGCCCGCGATCGTACCGGCAAGCAGGAACGAGAGCACGACCATCACGCCCGCGGCGATCAGAAAGATCTTGAAGATGGCAACGCGCTCGGCGCCCACCATGGTGTCGATGTCGGCGCCTTGGGTGGAGAGCATGAGGGCGCCGCGCACCGCGCGGAAACGCTGCACCGGCACGGCGACGGACACGATTACCTCGCCGCGTTCATTGATGCGCACCATGCTGGACTTGAAGCCCTGCAGGGCATTTGCGACCTCACCGTAGCCCTTGCCGCTTTGTGGTTCGAACTCGCGATAGAGCGGCAGCGTGCCACGGCTCACCCAGGTTCGGATGGTGACGTAGCCGCGCTCGAGAACGCCGGGCTTCTGTCGCGGCGGCGGCAGATCGAAGCGCACCACGTCATAGAGGTTGCGGCTGTCGAGAATGAGAACGCCGGCGCGATCGTATATGCGCGCGCGCGTATTCGTGGGCGAGACGAGGCGGCGCAGCACCGGCGCGACGCGTTCGGGATTGATCGGGAACTCGAGCCCGGACAGCGCCTCCTCAGATGGCCCGTAGCTCTGACCGGCCTGCAGATCGAGCAGCCGCTCGGGATCGATGGTGATGGTATCGGTCTCCACCGTCGCCGAGGCGGCCACAGCGCCGGCAATGATCTCGCCTTGCACCAGCAGGCTCTGAATGCGCGCATCGATCAGGCCGGCTCGGAATTGCGAGAGATAGAGAATGCCGATCACGAGCGCGAGCAGGCCCGTCACGTTGAGAAAAATGATGCGCCTGCTCAGGCTCGAAAAAGCGACGCGGACGAAGAAATGCCAGCCTTGCAGCAATAGGACGGCGAAGCGCCGTCGCCCAGTTTTCGCGAGCGATGCCCCGTCCTCGCGCTGCTTCTTTTCCAGCTCGATCTTGAGGCTTTCCAGCGTTTCATCGAGTCGGCGAAGGCTCAAAGAAGCTGCGCGGGCAAAGAGCTGCCAGCCTTCGGAGATGAGCTCGCCGAAGCGGCGCAGCCTTATGACTGCGAGCGCCAATGGACCCTCGTCGGGACGTTGCAGCTCGACGGCTGTCGTGAGGTCGTCCAGCGTGCGATCGTTCCGAGTAACGCGGATGAGGAGAGGCGAGCTATGCTGCCACCGCGCCGCGCGCTGCAAGGCGGCTTTTGCAAGCGCCAGGAGGCCGTCAAAGCGACACCTGGCGTGGAGCACGAGGCGGGGAAAGCGCCCGCTTTTGGTCAGTAGGGATAACCCCTCGTCGGGCCGCTCCGGCGCGAGGTCGGTCTTGAAACTCTCCGGCGTTCGATTGAGCACAGTCGGTCTGTCGGTTGCACGCCCCCATCCCAGGCCCCGCCGGCGCCGATCTTAGGCGGTCAAGCCTGGTCGCCAAGCCGCCCCTGACGTCACATTTCTTTGAACCGATAGCCGACGCCGTAGAGCGTTTCGATCATATCGAAATCGTCGTCGCTCCCCTTGAACTTCTTGCGCAATCGTTTGATGTGGCTGTCGATCGTGCGGTCGTCCACATAGACTTGGTCGTCATAGGCCGCATCCATCAATGCGTTGCGGCTCTTGACCACGCCAGGCCGGCTCGCGAGCGCCTGCAGTATAAGGAACTCCGTTACTGTCAGCGTCACTGGCTCGTTTTTCCACGTGCAGGTGTGCCGCTCCGGATCCATGCGCAATAGGCCCCGCTCGAGCACCTTGGTGCTGTCGCTCTCTTTCGGCGCGCTACCGTCCTTCGGCGCGCTACCGTCCTTTGGTGCCGCACGGCGCAAGATTGCTTTGACGCGCTCGACCAGGAGGCGCTGCGAGAACGGTTTGCGGATGAAATCGTCGGCGCCCATTTTGAGGCCGAACAGTTCGTCGATTTCCTCGTCTTTTGAGGTGAGGAAAATCACCGGCATGTCGGACTTCTGGCGCAGCCGCCGCAAGGTCTCCATGCCGTCAATGCGCGGCATCTTGATATCGAGAATGGCGAGATCGGGCGGCGACGTCTTGAAGCCGTCGAGCGCAGAGGCGCCATCGGTATAGGTCATAATCCGATAGCCTTCGGCCTCGAGTGCGATCGAGACCGAGGTCAAGATATTGCGGTCGTCATCGACGAGAGCGATGGTCGGCATAGCCCCTATCCCTGCATTCGCCCTGGGACTTTGCAGCCCCAAAGCACGGCCGAAATGTGGCGAATCCCTGACAAAGGCGTGATTCGTCAAGGGGTTTCGTTAGCATAGCCCGCGCCGGCGCTCATGGCCAAGCTTAACTTGGCGCGTCGGAACCGAGCTTTTCCCCGGCTTCGCCCGGCGGGCAGCGCTTGCTAGCATCATTGCCCGGAGACGCCAAATGCAATCAACGCCGGATTTTGACCCCGCGGTCGCCGCCAAGAAACTCTTGCGCGAGGGCCGCTCGGGAGCGTTGGCGACGCTGATGCAGGCCTCAGGCGATCCCTACTGCTCGTTGGTGAATGTCGCGACTGCGGCTGACGGTGCGCCACTCCTGTTGAT
>VAZQ01000624.1 GCA_005883115.1 Alphaproteobacteria bacterium
CCGACGAGCTCGGAACCCTGCGCGCGCTCAAGAGCCTGCGCAGACACCACGTCGATCCCACGATTGCTGCGTACGGCGGACATATAGTCAAAACGACCGGCGATGGTTTGCTGGTGGATTTCTCCAGCGTCGTCGATGCAGTTGCCTGCGCGGTGACGATTCAGCGCAAGATGCTCGAACAAAATGCTGCTGTTCCGGAAGACAAACGCCTCGTCTTCCGCATCGGCATCAATATTGGCGACATTATTGTCGACAGGAAGGATATTTTCGGCGACGGCGTAAACATCGCGGCGCGGCTTGAGTCGATCTGTGAACCGGGTGGCCTATGCGTCTCGGAGATCGCGCGCGATCAGGTTCGCAACAAGCTTCCATTGACTTTCACCGACCTCGGCGAGCAGCAGGTCAAGAACATCGCCAGGCCGGTTCGTGTATTCGGCCTTGCGCCGCAGGAGATCGCCGAGGCGGGTGAATTGTCCGTTGGCCGCGCCAAGCCGGTTAAGCTCGGTAACCGTACAGCACTGGCAGCCGTACTCGCGATCGTCCTGATTCTTGCCGGCGCGGGCGCGTGGTGGGCCCTGCATGATGTTTCGCCTCGAGCATCTCAGACTGCGGCGGGGCCGCAATCCTCAAGCGCGGATATCCGGCCAACGGTAGCGGTGCTGCCGCTGGTCTCGCTCGCGGAGGGGACAAAGGACGATTACTTTGCCGATGGCCTGACGGAAGACATCATTTCCGCACTTGGGCGGTTTTCCGAATTTACCGTCCGCTCGCATAACGCGGTGTTCTCTTACAAGGGCAAAAATCCACGACCCGAAGAGGTTGGCCGCGATCTCGATGTGCGTTACGTTGTCGAGGGCAGTATTCGCCGCAGCCCCGAACGGATTCGAATTTCTGTCCGTCTCACCGCTGCTGCACGCAATGCCTTGCTGTGGTCCGAAAACTATGATGTTGCGCCGAACGAGATTTTCTCGGTCCAGGACGATATCACCCGTCGCATCGCAGGAACGCTCGCCAGCCGACTGACGAATCTGGAGCTGGACCTTGTGCTGCGCGGGCGTGATCTGTTGGGTCGGGTCAATCGCTCAGCCAATTCGCAGGCGCGTGCACTATTTGACCGCGCCATAGAACTCGATGCCGGCTATGCGCCCGCTTACATCGGGCTCGGACAAGTCGAGCTGAACGGCGTCATGCAGGGGTGGACCGCGGATCCCGAAGCCGCCTTGCAGCGCGCCGAGGCTCTCGGCCAGAAAGCCATCGCTCTCGACTCGACCAGCGCCGGGGCGCACGCGCTGCTCGGCGGTACCTACATCCGTTATGCCGACTACGATCGCGCGCTGGACGAAATGCGCCGCGCTGTCGAACTCAACAATAGCGATCCGAATGCCTATACCGGGCTAGGAACTGCGCTTCTTTGGTCCGGCGACGTCGAGGGATCGGTCAAAGCCTTCGAGACCGCCAATAAGCTTGGCCTCGAATTCACGAGGAACGATTCGTTCATGCTTGGTATTGCCTATCTTCTCGCCGACCGCAGCGCCGACGCGGTGCGCACGCTCGAACGCTCGCTTGAGCGCAATAAGGCCGACGCGTACTCGAACGCGATCCTAGCTGCGGCCTACGCCGAAGCTGGGCGGCAAGCCGATGCTCTCAGACAGGCTGCGGCCGTGAGGGAATTACACCCGCGTTTCGACAGCGCCGACTTCGGCTCGCTCTTACGCAAGCCGGAATTGCGCACGAAGCTTGCCGCCGCGCTCAGCAAGGCGGGTCTATAAAGCCCTGTCGTTTCGGGATTCTCGCTGTTTACTGCGTCGCGCGAAGCTTAGACCAATTCTCATTGGCTTTTTTGGCAATGGCGACCGGCTGCTCCTGGAATATCGGCACCCCCGGTTTTCCCGAAAACACATAAAGTTTGCCATTGGTGATCGTCCATGCTTCCGGATCGGCCTCGACCTTGTGGCCGCGTGAGACTTGAACCGCACAGTAGCCGTCGAACTGCGGCGCATAATGCTCGGGGTCGGCGGCAAAGAGGGTCCGATGCTCGGCGCTCTTGAACCAGTAGGTCGTATCGTCGAAGGCGAAGGTGAATTCGCTCGAGCCTTTTTCCGGTCTGCCATCGGTGAAATACGAGACCGGATCGTACCCTTTAAGGGCAACCCGCGTGGCGGCAAGCGGCGGATTTTGCGCCTTCGCGCTGCCGCAACAAGACGCAGCCAGCGCCGCGGCGACAAAAGATCGGCGTGTCAGTTCGCCCATGGTTGCTCCGTGAAACCATCGCCCCACTCGCCTTCAAGATAGCACGCGGTCAGCCAGGCTGTGAACCTGGTCCCCCCGTGCCTGCCGCGCCAATGAAGTCGCGGCGCTTCATGTCGCTCCCTTATCTCGGCAGCTTCATCAGCAATTGCTGCGCAACGCGTACGATGTCGTCCTTCCGGTAATCTAGGCCAGACGATCGTTGCTCGTCCGCGCGTCCCCAATCGATGCTCTTGAAGGTCGTATCGCCCGTGTCGAAACTAAACGTCGCCGCCGTCGGCTTGTGGATGATTCGGTTTTTGCCGACCGCAAACTGATTGGGCACCACCGGCGTCGCCATTATTCAATCACCTCTTCGGCGCGGGCGAGCACCATCGGTGGAACTTCCAGGATCACGGAGGACTATAACAGGTCTGGAGTGGGTCGGTGGCATGCATCGCAACAAAAAAGATCGTAGGGCGCAATAAGCGAAGCGCATTGCGCCATTCATGCCGCGCCAAATTCACCGACCTCCCCGAATTCGCCTGGCGGGTCTTCCGCAAATGTTCCGGCCGCTCCCTCGCGATTCAATCGTGCACGCGGTCTGCAAGCGCCTGCACGCCCAGTGCGGCCAGACGGCGCAATGCGCTTCGCTTATTGCGCCCTACGGGGACTGCGCCATACACACTCGCTCAGCCGCCGTGCAGCCCACGCAGTTTCCATGTATTGAGTATGTGTTCCGCTTCGTCGAGGGTGAGCCCTTCGTGCCGGACGGGTTTTTTGACGTCGACGTCTCTGTAGAGGCTGTATCCCGAACTCTGCTCTTCGAGACTGAAAAACAGCTTTGATGCCAATTCGCGCAAGCGCGCTTTACGTTCGGATTCGCTGTCTTGCATTGTGTCCGTACGGCTCCGAAAACCAATCGTGAAGGCTCGCTTTGGGAAACGGTTAAGGATCAGGCCCGGCGCCGGCTCATTCAATCACCTCGTCGGCGCGCAGCAGGATCGCGGGTGGCAGCGTGATGCCGATAAGCCTCGCGGTCTGCAAATTCGCCACGAGTTGGAATCGTG
>VAZQ01000625.1:0-1446 GCA_005883115.1 Alphaproteobacteria bacterium
CTGTAAGCTCACATCAAATCAGTATGGTCGCGGCCGCAATCACAACCCCCGTAACGAATGCGGCCAAACACGAGAATAGCAGAAGATCGTTCAGCACTCCGGTCATGGCAGCCTCCCCCAAAATGCGAGCGAGCCATGTTGGTGTGAGTTCCCCCGGCGACCGCAGCGCACTCCCGTACTGTGGCAGAAAAGTGGCGACACTTCTCTTACAGTAATACAGGCGCGCCAATACTGGCGCGCCTGTCGCGGAATCGAGCGGCTGCCTCGGCGGCGAGCGTGGCGCCCAGTCGGTTCGGCTCCTTTTTCAACGTCTCGAACAAGAGCCTGCGAGTACGCCGAAGATCGATGTAGTCCGCTGCCTACGCGCGATGATCGCGCTCTTCGTCGCTGGCGATGATCCGGAGTCGAAAGTGCCCCGGAAGCGGGTCAATGCTGGATCCTTCAGCCAGCGCGCTCGAGGAAGTGAGGGGTGTGTTGGATCAGTATCGTAGCGCAGGCTATCAGCTCGGCATCACGGCGCTCCACGCGCTGTTGTGTCCGATCTTATTGCTCCGACACGAACCTGAGGCGGCGCTGGAGGTGATAGAGCAGGGACTCTCGGCAGCTAACCATAACAGCGAACGGATATTCGAGGCCGAACTGCAGCGACTAAAGGCACGCGCGTTGCTCGTCTGCGGCGCGCCGGGTAGCAAGACCCAGGCACAGTCATTGCTCGACCAGGCGTTGGCGACAGCAAGAAGCCAACACGCCCGATCCCTTGAACTGCGAGCTGCGAAAGATCTTGCCGCGCTTTGGATCGGTCAGGGCAGGAGCGATGACGCGCTCGCTTTTCTCGCGCCCATCCATGCTTGGTTCACCGAAGGATTCGACACGCACGACCTAAAGGAGGCAAAGGTTTTGCTCGATCAGCTGCAATCATGACGATGCCGCCGGTCGTTGGCCCAAGTTTGCGGCCTTGTGGGCATCGCTTTATGTCGTTGATCGATCCGAAAATGAATTACTTCGAGCGGGCAAAAGAGCTGGAGCTAGAGGTCCGCTTTCAATCAATGCCGATTCTCCGTCATGAAGAAGCGCGGACGGGGTAGAGCATTAAGGCTCCCGCTTGCTCGGCCCGACCAGAGCGCCGCATTCAGATTTACGCGTTGAAGATCAAGACCGCATGAGAGCCTTTAAAGGACCTGTTTAACTCAGGCTCGCTTCGGCGGGCCTTTTTCTTGGCGCCATTCGCCTCTTGCTGCGCTTGCTGCGCTCTGCCGAGTTCCATTGCAGAGTGAGCGCCCCGACCCGGCGCCAGCGAAGCACCGCTTCACCTGCCGTTGAATTCTGCCAATCCTAATGAAAACGTCCCCGAATTAAACAATTCTGCGAGCGCTGGCGCCCCTGGGCTGTCGCAGAGCCACCAGCGCAAGTGTGAACCAGCTCACACACGCATTGGAAAAAGCTCAG
>VAZQ01000625.1:1523-4118 GCA_005883115.1 Alphaproteobacteria bacterium
TAATTTGTGCAGCGTTGACGACGGGGCTTCTGCTCCAAGGCTCACTGTGTTTTGGGGACGACGACCACACGAAATTCTCCGGCACCTGGAAATTGGTCGCGTTTATGACCGAGGATATCGACAGCAAAGTGCGAGGAAACGTATGCGACAAGCAGGCGGAGGGCTATCTTACATTTACGGCTGCTGGTCGCGTGTTCGGATTCGCGACCACGAAAGGCGGTGAACCGCTAGCAATCACACCGGAGAGCTATGATGCATCCCCGCCGATAATTTCCTATTCTGGCAACTATCGCTTGGAGGGGAACGACCTCGCCGCAAAAGTCGATTTGGTTTGGGAGGACGGATGGCCGCGCACCGACGAGCTGCATCACTACCGTTCGGACGGCGACAAGCGGCTCGTTGAAACAACCCACCTCCGTTATCCGAATGCGTTCGGGAGCAGAATGACTAGCACTCTGATTTGGGAGCGCGAATAAGATAAAGATCAGCCCACCAACCGAAGTCTGCTCATTGAGGCTCTCATCTTGCTTTTAGGCTCTGCATAGACCCAATGCGGAGCTCGCAGGCCCAGGCAGGTTCCATGGAGAAGGCCGCTACCTTCCGGGCGCTCGAGGAGAGCCCGGTGGACGCAGGGAAGCTAATAAAATCCCTGAGAGGCATCCCCTGCCGGCTCGAGTTGCCCTGTGCGCGGTGATTTCACTCTGGCGTCTTGGGATGTTGGGCGTGGTTTACTGATCTATCTTCGCGGCCTTTTCCCGATCGTACCACCAGGTCTCTGGGATGCCGCGAGCGTAACGCGGTTTGGTCGCGGGCCGGCCGAACACGTCCCAATAGGCGAGCCAATGCGAGGCCTTGTACCAATGCGGAACCCAATAGCGGCCGCTGCGGATCACCCGGTCGAGCGCCTTGCAGGCCGTTACCAGGCTGTTGCGGCTGTCGGCTGCGATGATCCTGTCGATGAGCGCATCGATGACTGGATCGGAAATGCCGGCGAGATTCTGCGAGCCCCGCATGGCGGCGGCCGGCGAGGAAAAATAACTCCGCAACGAGTCGCCGGGCGTGCTCGAAAAACTGAACCGCTGAATCGTGAGGTCGAAATCGAAATCGTCGACGCGCTTGCGATATTGCACTGGGTCGACGATACGCAGGTTCGCCTCGATGCCCAGCGTCGCGAGATTCTTGATGAACGGCATGTGATGCGGCTGGAATGATGGCTCATCGAGCAAGAATTCGACGCTGATCGGCTCGCCCTGCGGCGTCACCCGCTTGCCATCCTTGATGACGAAGCCGGCCTCCTGTAAGAGCGCACTGGCCTTGCGCAGCAGCCCCGGTCCTGGCCCGAGCCGTCGGAGACCGGCGGCACGAATGGGTCGCCGAACACCTCATCGGGCGCCTTGCCGCGGAATGACTCGAGCAGGGCAAGTTCGTCCGCCGAAGGCTTACCGACCGCCATCATGTCGGAATTCTGAAACACCGAATGGGTCCTTTGATAGGACCCGTACATGATCTTCTTGTTTGTCCATTCGAAATCAAACGCATCGATGAAGGCCTCGCGCAGGCGCTTGTCCTGCAGTTTTTCCCGTCGGGTATTGAAGAACCAACCCTGCGCACCCGAGGGCGTATCATCGGGGATGATGTCGCGCTTGACGTACCCCTCGCGGATCGCCGGGAAGTCGTAGCGCGTTGCCCAGGTGCGCGAGGTGAATTCCTCCCGGAACAGATAGCTTTTGGCGGTGAACCCCTCGAAGGCAACTTCGCGATCGCGGTAATATTCATAGCGCAGGATGTCGAAATTATTCTGCCCGCGCGCGACCGGCAGGTCGGCCCCCCACCAGTCTTTTACTCGCTCGTACTCGATATGGCGGCCGGGCTCGAAAGGTCCGACCTTGTAAGGGCCGCTGCCGAGCGGTACTTCGAGCGTGGTCTCGTCGAATCGATGGGCGGCATAATAGCTGCGCGAGAAGATCGGGAGCGCAGCCACGAACAGCGGCACGTCGCGAGCTCGATGGGCCGCGAAACGTACCACCACGCTCGCGTCATCGGGCGCCTCCGCACCGACGAAGTCGCGCAGCAATTGCTGGGCGATCGGGTGGCCCTTCTCCTTGAGGATTTTCAGCGAGAAGGCGACGTCGTGGGCGGTGAGCGGGCTATCATCGTGAAACGTGAGGCTGGGCCGCAGCAGAAAACGATAAGTGAGTCCGTCGGACGATATTTGCACCGCGCGCGCAGCGAGGCCGTACAGCGCGTCTGGTTCGTCCTCGGCGCGCACCATCAGGCTCGCGAAGGTGAGCTCCATCCCCTGCGCGCCATCGCCCTTGAGAATGAAGCTGTTGAGCGAATTGAAGGTGAGAAAGTTCTGATTGAAGGCCCGAGTTGCCCCGATATGGGAGAACACGCCGCCCTTCGGGGCGTTTGGACTGACGTAATCGAAGTGCTTGAAGTCGGGTGGATATTTGAGATCTCCGAAGGCCGACACGCCGTGGCGCTCGGGGTCATAACCTGCTTCGGCATTCTGTGCGAAGGACGATGCGACCGCACCCGCTGCGAGGAGGAGCGTTTCGCGGCGTGTTAGCTCGAGCGCATTGATCATTGAGG
>VAZQ01000116.1 GCA_005883115.1 Alphaproteobacteria bacterium
TCAAGGCCGCGGGTTGCGATGCGCTGATCGTTGCGATCCTCCCGCCGTTCGCCGTGCAGGCGCTCCGCAAGGTCCGCGATCTCGGCTGGAAGCCGATTTTTTTCATGAACAATGTCTCAACCTCGATACCCATTGTCCTCCAGCCGGCGGGCCTCGAGAGCAGCATCGGGTTGCTGTCCTCGGCCTACGTGAAGGACCCGCTCGACCCTGCCTTTGAGAATGATTCTGGGCTGAAGGATTGGCGCGCCTGGATGAGCAAATATCTGCCGGGTGAGGACGTGCGCCGGCCGAGCTTCGTCTTCGGCTACAACTCTGCGGCCGCGCTGGTGCAGGTACTCAAACAGGCCGGCAACGATCTTTCGCGCGAGAATATCATTCGGCAAGCGACGAACCTGCGCGACGTCGAGCTTCCAATGCTGCTGCCGGGCATCAAGGTCAACACCAGCCCGACCGACTATTATCCGGTCCAGCAGTTGCAGCTGGTGCGCTTCGACGGCAGGCGCTGGGTACGCTTCGGGGATTTGGTCTACGACGAGTGAGCCGGATCCTTGCGGAGGCACCAAGAGGCCCTCCGGTCGTGCAAGATCACGCGTGCTGATCTCCAGTAACGAGGAGAACTCGGGACCAATATCCGCGCGCCAGCTGTAAAACCTCGTGGTAATGCAGGAGGGCACAAAGCGGACGCATTACGCAGCGGACCAGTCTGCAGGGCGGCTGGAGCTGTGCTATCTTTTCGGCCGCAAGGATGAACGCGAGCACTTGCTCGACTGGCGCACCTTACTTAGTTGCCGCTGCCATGACCGAGAGCAGTCCGACCGAGCAGACGAATGCTCTTCTCGCCGCAGTCGTCGCCTCATCGATGGATGCTGTTTTCAGCATCGACACAAACGCAAGAATTCAGACATGGAACTCGGCCGCTGAGCAACTCTACGGCTACATGGCTGCCGAAGCGATTGGCCAGTCGCTAAAGCTGCTCGCCCCCGATCCGACGAACTATGCGCCGGGGGAGAGATTCCTGCGCGTCCTTCAAGGCGAGCAGATTTATTTCGAAACGTCTCGGCGACGAAAAGACGGAAGCCTGGTCGAGGTTGGGATCAGCTCCGGCCCGATCCGGGACCCGAGTGGAAACGTGGTGGGTGTCTCGGTTGTCCATCGCGACATATCCGAACGCAAGCGCTCCGAACGCGACCTGCACGAGATCCACCAATGGCTCGAAATGGCGCAAGAAGCAGGGGACGTCGCGCCGTGGGCGTACGACTCCGAGACCGGCGAGGTGCGCTGGACAAAGCAATTGTACCGACAGCTGGGCTATGCTCCGGGCGAAGTCACACCGTCTCTGTCGACGTTTCGCGAGCGCGTACATCCCGACAATCAAGTGCGCCTCGCCGATATCCGCGAAAAAGAAAAGAAAGCCGAACCGGGCACTCAGCTCCAAGTCGAGCTGCGCCTTCTTCGGCCGAATGCGAGTTCATCCTGGATCGAGCGGCGCTCGCGGGTGGTCGAGCACCAAGGACGCCGGCACATCACCGGCGTCAACGTCGATATCACCCAGCGTAAGAAGCAAGAAGACAATTTGCGCTTCATCATGGATGAGCTGTCTCACCGCACGAAAAATCTGCTTTCGGTCGTGCAAGCAATGGCTTCGCAAACGGCGCGATACAGCGAAAGCTATTCAGATTTCGAGGAACGGTTTCTGGGACGCATTCGAGCCTTGTCGCAATCGCACGATCTCCTCGTCAGTCAGAACTGGAGCGGCGCGCCGCTCCTGGAGTTGATCTTCGCGCAATTGATGCCGTTCGTGGAGGATCAGGCGCGGATCCAGACCACGGGACCTTCGATTTCCTTGCGAGCTCAAGCAGCCCAATCATTGGGAATAATTCTGCACGAGCTTGCAACCAACGCCTCGAAATATGGGGCGCTCTCGGTACCGGCAGGGAAAATCATGATCCGGTGGGACTTCGTCCCGAAGTCGGTTCGCCTCAGCTGGCGCGAAAGGGACGGCCCTGCGGTGAAGTCCCCAACCCATTTCGGGTTCGGTCGAACCATCCTCGAGCGGATGGCAGGCGACATGTTCGGCGGGACCGCCAAGCTCGAGCTGTTGCCGACCGGAGCACACTGGAGCGCTTCCATTCCCCAATCGCTCATCGTCAAGCCGGCAGCCTGAGCTCGGCCGTGACCTCGCGGGATCGTCACCCGATTGGGTCGCGTAGAAACGCGCCTAGGCCGACTCCGAAATCCAGCAGCTAAGGGCCGCGCCGATCATGCCGGCGAGCGCAATCATTATCAGCACGGCCGGAAATCCTCCCAGCGCCAGCGCGCTGGCGCCCCCTGCAACGCCGCAGCTGCCGCCGAGAAACGTGCAGGCGTTGACGATCCCGGAACCTTGCCCCGCCTGCCCACGCGAAAGGGCCGACAGCGCCAGGCGCGGCGCCAGCGCGTAAGGTACGGCGAGACCGGCGCCCATCACAAAAAACCCGATCGCCAGAAGGACCATCCCACCTCCAGCAGTGCTCAAGCCGATCACGCCACTTGCGATCGCGATCAGCGCCATGCCGCCCCGCATCGCATTGCGCAGCCCAATCCGAGCCGCCAGCGCGGGAGCCGAAAGAGCGAGCGCAAGCAGCGCCGCGCTCAGCGGCAGCAAGCAAGCGCCGGCCTCCAGCGCCGTCAGGCCAAATCCTTCCCGGCTCTGCGCATAGAGATTGAAATAGAGCAGCAGGCTCATGATGCTGAACATCGACAGCGAGCCGATGGCGAGCCCCATCACAAAGCCGCGGCGCGCGAAGAAGCTCAAGTCGACGAGCGGCGCCGCGGCGCGCGTTTCGACTCTTAGCAGCAGAAAGAGCGCCGCGCCCGCCACTACGAATGGGCCGACAACCGGGAACGGTGCGGCCCGCGCATGCGGCAATGCATGCAGCGCAAAGACGAGCGAGACCATCAACGTGACCAGCAAGACAAAGCCGATCCAATCCGCGCGGCGGCTTTTGCTCGGCGAACCATGAGCGGTCACCGGGTCCGTGCAGGCGAGGCCGGCAATCGCGGCTAGCATGAGCGGGACGTTGGACCAGAAGATCACACGCCAGCCTGTGAAGTGAGTGAGCGTACCTCCGACCAGCGGTCCGATGCTGAAGCCAAGCATCAGAAAGCCGGTCCACGCGCCGATGGCTGCTGCCCTGCGCTCCGAGTGCGCGCTCGTATCGACCGCAGCCAGCGTGCTGGGCACCGCGACCGCGGCAGCGAGGCCCTGCAAGGCGCGTCCTGCCAGCAGCGCAGCTTGAGCGTCGGCGGCGGCAATGATGCAGGAGCCGATGCCGAAAAGCGCCAATCCGACGATCGACGCCAGCCGTGCGCCGAACCGATCCGCCGCCCGCCCGCCAACCACGATAAAGGCGGCCGAGACGACCAGATAGGAATTAACCGCCCACTCCACGCCTGCCGAGGTGAGGGAAAGCTCGGCGCGCATGTTCGGCAAGGCGGCCATGATCGCGGTGCTGTTGGCCCCAACCGCGAGCATCGCCAGACACGAGGACCACAGGACCGACGCCGTTCGTTGGGTCAACGTTGCTGCATCCTCAGCCCAGCATCGAGCGGATGCGACGCGGGCCACAGCGCCGCGTGCATTTGTTTTTGAGTTGCCGTTGGATCTTGCTCGAAGTGCATTGAGCGATCTAAGCCTTGCGTGCTGCGGACGCTCAAAGTTGCGTCACAACTACTCCGGCAGCGGCTTTCCGCGCGTCTCCGGCAGGAAAGGCGCCGCCACGAGAGTGAGGATATAAACCATCGCGATCACGACCGCGGCCTGGCTGAATCCGCCGAAATTCGCGATCAGCCAGCCCGAGATCAATGGACCGATCCATGCAATCAGGCGGGGCGTGTTGAACACGAACGCCGCTGCGGTCGCGCGCACGCGCGTCGGAAAGAGTTCCGGCAGCCATGCCGCCATCCAGGTGTACTGGCCGGATACGAAGATGCCGCTGAACGCTCCCGCCAACAACAGAAGCGTCAGGTCCTGCGTCCAGATGAAGAAGACCGGCACCGAAAGGAACGCGAGCGCAACATAGGCCATGGTGACCGGCTTGCGACCAAAGACATCGGCAAGGAAGCCGAATCCGGCATACCCAATGATGGCCGCGCCGTTGGCGGCCATCGCGACGTAGCTCGCCCATTGCTGCGCCGGCAGCCCGGCTTTGGCGGCGACGCTCGCCATGTAGGGCGGCATCCAGGCGGAGATTCCCCAAAAGGCAAACGTGGACGCGAGCGACATCAGGAAGGTGAGGATCAGGCGGGTGCGGATCTCGGGCTCCGCAAAGAGATCAACCACGGTGAAACGAGCAAGGGCTTCCTCCTGGCCGCTCAGAGCCGCGCCGCTGCGCTTGCGTTCGGTCGCGGCGGCGCGCCGCTCGTTCACGCGCTTCCACTTGTCGGATTCAGGGATCGCTCGCCTGATCCACAGCGTCAGCAGCGCCGGCACAACGCCGAGCAGGAACATGATGCGCCAAGCACCGGGGCCGAGCGGGCTGATGAAGAGCCACGCGAGCGAGGCCAGGAAGAAGCCGATGCCGAAGCCGCATTGCATCAGCCCGACACCCTTGCCGCGGTTCTTGTCGGGCCAGAGCTCGGACACGATCGAGGTGCCGGTCACCCATTCGGAGCCGATCGCAATCCCCACCAGAAAGCGCAACGCCGCGAAGGATAACCAGTCCCAAGCGAAAGCGCTCAGCCCGGTCATGATCGAATAGGCGAGGATCGCCAACATCATCGCGCGCTTGCGCCCGATGTAATCGGCGATCACGCCTCCGATCAAGCCGCCGATTCCCCAGCCAAGCAGGGTGAGCGCGATGGTCGTGCCCGCATAGACCGGGATCTGGGCGTAGCTCGCAGGATCAAGCAGTTGGCGCAATGCGACGCCGACCGAGATGACGAGCGCATAGGTTTCGTAGCCATCGAAGACCCAGCCGAGGTTCGACGCGATCAGCGTGTTCCATTGGGCACGGCCAAGTGAGCGATACCAGGGCTGCGAAACTGCGGCGAGGTCGGACATGGCGTTACCTCAGAATTTCCAGCGTCAGCGGTTTGAGACGGAAGTTATTGCAGGCGTTGAACAGGACCGGACAATTGGAGATGGCGACGATCTGCGGCATCAGGGCGCGCATGACCATGTAATCGCCCGGTTTGCCCTTGGGCGGGCGGATCTCCCATTTGCCGTCCGCATCGTACGCGACCGTCATAAAGATATTGAAGCAGGCATCGGTGTTGAAGCTCAACCGATCCATGCCGTAGCCGCGAATGGCTGCCTCCAAGTTCGACTGGCAGTTCGGGGCACCCTTTCCCACCTCGCCGTAGCGCGCGATGTTGAGGTGCTCGCTGCAATATCCGCCGCCGCAATAGTTCTCACCCGTGAGGTCTTCCTCGATCTTCCACATTTCCCGGGTATGGTTGCTGTAGAGGCTGTGCGGCGCGGTGAATTTCCAGCTCAGGTTCACGGCGCGGCTCGAGTGCATGCTAAGGAGCTCGCGCAGGTCATCGCGATTGAACGAGATGAAGTCTGCGACCTGCTCTCCCTCCGGCTGGGTGAGGCGCAGCCGCTGACCAGTTTTGATCTCGAAGCCGACGTATCCACCCGGCGCAATCGTGACGGGCACCCCAGGATCCAACACTGCGCTCGCACCGCTCATTCGAAAAAATCCTTTCCGCCGTGTATAGCACCCGTGCGTCAAAAGCGATCTGCCACTATTAAACACGCTGCCGTGTGACGCCGCTATCCTCCGAGCCGCGGCCGGATCACCCGTTCAAAAGCCTGGAGCTCGGCTTCCGGCATGGTGTAGCAGCGCTCGAGGTCATGCGCCGGGAACAAGAACACGTGCTCGACGCCTGCCTCTTCCCGCGCCTGCAGAAGGCGCTCGGCACAAGTTTCCGGTGGGCCGAACAATCCAAATGCATCCGCAATTTGCCGCGCTTGATCCTCACCTAGTGCCGCAGGATCGTGCGTTGGCTCGAGCTCGAACCCGGCCTCTTTCAACCAGTAAAGATTCGACGCGCTCGGATAGGCGAGAAAGGGTTGCCCCGGAGCGAACCAGCTTCGCACCCATCGCGTGCCCGCCTCGGCGGATCCGAGACCGAGCGTGATCACGAACACCACCGGGAAGCCGCTCAGTGAGCGGCCCGCCCGCGCTGCCCCTTGCTCCAGGTGACGAAGCGCTGCGCGGATAGATGCCGAATGCAGGCCAACCATGAGAAAGGCGCCGTCGGCCACCTCGCCGGCAAGTTCGATCATGCGGGGTCCCGCCGCCAGCAGATAAACCGGCGTCGGTGTCGCGCTTCGGTTCCGCAGCCGGGTCGCCGTTGGGCCGAAGTCGACGCTCTCTCCGCCAAGGAGCTTTCGAATATCGCGGATCGCTTCCCGCATGACAGCCACGCGTGCGCGCGGCTGTCCTACACTCCGCGTCGAAATGAAACCGGGCGCCACAGTGAGGTAGGTGCGCCCCGGTGCAATCTCATGCAGGCTGTGGGCAAGCGAAGCGAGAACGAGCGGGTGGCGAACCAAGGGACTTGAGGTGGCGGGGAATAGCTGCAGGCGCTGCGTCGCCCGGCACGCCAGAGCCAGCGCCAGATACGCGTCCCGGCCGCTCGAGGGATGATCATGGATACCCACACCGTGGAAGCCTGCTTCCTCGCAGCGGCCGATGAAGGTAGCGAGCTCGGGCAAGGGCCGGCCAACGGGGACTCGGAGAGCGACGCGCATCGGGGTCATCTGACGAGCCTCCTTCATCTTTCGACCGCGACGATACGGAGCCTGCTCAGAATTGAGAACTACCCAGGCCGATAATCCGAATGCCCGCTGCGGGCACAAGCGACAGTCGCGTTTGCTTGCATGAGGGTCGCTTGGACACGGATCGGGAGCGCTACAGCTCGATTCAGAACATTTCAGATCTGACCCAAGGACCAGCCGATCGGCCTGTGGCAGGCTAAGCATGGCGCGGACCGGCCATCAAAGCCATCGGCGCGAGGGTCAGGGCAGGGCGCTTGCGCTGCTCAGGGAACGGGAGGCGAAACCTTGCAAATGCAGCAGGTCCATTACTTCCTCGCGCTGTGCGAGGAGCTCAATTTCACCCGGGCAGGCCGCCGCTGCGGCGTCTCGCAACCGACGCTGACCAACGCGATCATCGCGTTGGAGCAGGAACTGGGCGGAGCGCTGTTTGACCGCAAGCCCACGATCGCATTGACGCGGCTTGGGCGCGTCGTGCGGCCTTATCTCGACGAAATCGCGCGCAACGCGGATCACGCCCGCGAGGTTGCACGGAGTTTGACGCCGCGTCCTGACGGCTACCGATCAACCCGTCAAGCCGCGGACAATTCGGAGCGCCCATCGAATTGATGGCGAACGGTTGGCGTTTGCCAGGACAGACCCAAAAATGGCGAGGCGCGCTACCAACGCGGGGCTGGCAGCGTCCCCCTCAGCTCATGGAAGGTCGGCGAGCGAACCGGGTCCTGACCCAGGAGTGATCCGCATCGGCCACTGTTTCGACTCGAACGGTACCACCGGAGGCAGGAACGGCTGGGTCCCTAATTTAGCGCTTTCGGCGATGATTGCCGCGCGCGCATCGCTGCCCATCAGTTCGTAATCCATCATGTAATAATTGCCGAAGAACAGCGCGCCATCCGCGCGGTCGGCAATGATCCGGGTGAGAGCGTCAATCATTTCGTCAGCCGAGGTGGTAAACGAGATCGTCTCGATGAGGATCAGCCGGTCGTTCATGGCTTGCGGCCCAAAAAACTGCGCCAGCACGCTGAATAACACGTTGTTTTGACGCGTCGCATAGATCGTGTTGCTGGCCGCGTAGGTCTTCTGCCAATCGGCACCGAGCATCGTCTTCCATTCCGCGAGCACTTTCATCCAGTGAGCGACCTGCGTTTGCGCCGCCCACTCGATGTCCAGCTTCAGATGCGGGGCCTGCTTCCTGGCAAATGCCTCCAACGCGGCAAAGGAGACGGCGCTCTTCGCCAAGCAATCGTCCATGAACGCAATGTTGTTCTGCAGAATGCTGCGATCGTTGCCGTGCCAGTCGGCCGGCATCGATAGCTCGTTCAGGCCATCCAGCGCGGCCTGCATGCGGGCGCGATAAGAAAGCATCGGGGCGCGCCACGACTGATCGGCGGGATTGTCGAGATAGGGCCCCACGACTTGGGCGAGCGCCATGGTGCTGTGATCGACCGATTTGAGGACTTGATAAACGATCGGCACCGACGACGCCTCGAGCGGCGCCATCCCGGGCCGATAAAGAAAGAACCTGCCGCCCGCGCCTGAGAACAGGCCGAGAATGACGGGATGTTTGCTGAGAATGTTGCTCTCGAAGACTTTGTGAGCGTTATCATAAAGCTCGAACATGCTGGTATTCAGCGCCAAAACGTTCTTCATGGCGGTCTCGGCCGGGCTGGAAACTGTGCGACCGGAAATTGGCGCCATGTAGGACGGCAGATCTTGCGCCATCAAGAAACCCGCCGAGACCACCGTGAGCGTCGTGTAGATTAGCATTCGCAGGACTAAATGAGCTCGCATTAACTTGCCTCCAACTGGATAGGCCGGATGATCAGGCGTGTCGATCAGTCGATTGCACCTCGAATAATACCGTCATCGACGGTCGAAGGAAGTTTCAATCTGCGCGGCGCGCCCTCCTCACTACTGGAGGCACAGCGGACATCCGGCAAATCGTTGCCTGCGTGTCCCGGCGCGGCGATCCAACTCGGACATCGACGGCTGTTTATGCCGTGATGCGTAACGATCGTAGCTCTATGCGACAATGTGATAGGCTGTGCGAGTCTCGGCGTGGAGGGAGCGCATGAGGCCGCGA
>VAZQ01000626.1 GCA_005883115.1 Alphaproteobacteria bacterium
GCACAGATCCGTACGTGCAGCTTTCCCGCATACGGCTCCTACCTCAGGTATGTGACGGCGAAACGCTGGCTGGGCCAGGGATGGAGAATACGCGGTTGTGGGAGCCAGTCGTCAATCAGCCGATTCATCCGAGCCCAAGTGAGGTCGCTCCTCTCGCTGCGTCGGGTGAGGACCCTTAGCCAGCGTTTAGCGATCTCGGCTCGGAACGCCACGAGTGCACGAAGGTTTGTCGGCACCGCATGGTAGTTGAAGTAGCCGCGGACAACATGCCCCAGCCACTTTCCCTGTTGCGGAATTGGCTGGTGCATACGCCGTCGCATGTCCTCCTTGACCATCCGCAGCTTCGCCCGCATGCGGTCGCGCCGGGTCTTCCGTTTGAGCAGGAATTTGCCCCGGCGGGATTTGCCGCAGATGAAGGTGAAGCCCAGGAAGTTGAAGGTCTCCGGCTTGCCGAGCCCTCGCTCCTTGCGGTCTCTTGCCGCAAAGCGTCCGAACTCGATGAGCCGGGTCTTCTCAGGGTGAAGCGACAGCGCAAACTCCTGCAACCGCTTGCGCATCTCATCCAGGAAGCGCCGGCCGTCAGCCTCGTGCTGGAATCCGACGATGAAGTCGTCGGCGTAGCGCACGATGATCATGTCGCCCGTGGCCTCGCGCCGTCGCCAGCGTTCGGCCCATAGATCGAGAGCATAGTGCAGGTAGATGTTGGCCAGGAGCGGTGAGATCACCGAGCCCTGTCCGGTCCCCCTGCCACTGACCGTCACGATCCCGTCTTCCAGGACACCCACCTTGAGCCATTTCTGGATCAGGCGGATGATGCGCCGGTCGCCGATCCGATGTTCCAGAAAACGCACCAGCCATTCCTGGCTGATTTCGTCGAAGAACGATCGGATGTCGGCATCCACTATCCAGTTCACCTTCGTGCTGTTGATCCCAACATCGAGCGCGTCCAGCGCGTCGTGCGTGCCGCGCCCGGGTCGGAATCCGTACGAGAACCCGAGGAAGTCTTCCTCGTAGATCGCGTTGAGCACCGCAGCTGCCGCCCGTTGGACGATCTTGTCCTCCAGGGCGGCAATCGCGAGCGGGCGCTGCCGCCCGTCCGGCTTGGGTATGTACGTCCGCCGTGACGGCAGTGCCCGATACGCTCCCCGATGGACACGAGCATGCAGGTCCTCGAGATTGCGCTCGAGGTCTTGCTCGTAGTCCTTCCACGTTAGGCCATCTACGCCCGGTGCTGCGTTCTCCTTAAGCTCGAAGAATGCCTCATCGAGCAAGTCGATGCTGATGTGGTGAAAGAGCGAGGTGAACTTCTCCTTCTTCCTTTCCTTTGCTACTCGCCGTATGCGCTCCAGCGCTTGTGACACGCTTGCCCGGCTCTGCGCCCGGTGCGTGCTTTGCTGGCCCGCATTCCCCTTGGTCTCCGCCCTTCGCTCCACCGGCTCCGCGGCAGTTGGCTCCGCCGCAGATTGCTCCGCAGCGGATCGCTCCGCCTTGTTCGTCGGCTTCACAGCTACTATGGCGGAGTCCGACTTCTCGTGCCCGTGCGTCATCGGCTACGACTCCTCGCCTTCCCGATGCGGACCAGGTCGGCACATGGCCTGTGGTCAGACACGAGAGCTCCCAGGTTCCAACGCGATCCTTGTGCGCGTGATGTGGCCCTCGACCCCGGCGGGACGGCAATGCCTCGCATAACGGCATTGCTCATGTTGCGTTCGACCATGAACACAGTCTCCGCTCCCGCGATTAGATCATTTCGTGGCTCACTCCCACACCCCACGCACGCACTGTGTACGCTTCGTGTTCGGCGTCACCGCCGCCTCACGCAACACTCGCTTCCAGGCGGCTTGCTAGACCTTACCTGGGCCGGACTTGCACCGGCTGATCGCGCCAGCTTTGCCTGGCGCCTTCTTGTAGCGGTAGGGACGTGCGTTTCATCGCACGCCCCCCGCACAGAACCGTACGTGCGGCTTTCCCGCATACGGCTCCCACCTCGGGTCCAAACGGCAAGTAGTTGCCGCATGCGATCCGGCGCCTGTGACACGCTTATCCGGCTCTGCGCCCGGCACGTGCTTTGCTGGCTCGCATTCCCCTTGGTCCCCGCCCTTCGCTCCATCGACTCCGCTGCGGCTGACTCCGCCGCGGATTGCTCCGCAGCGGGGCGCCACATTGTTCGCCGACTTCCCAGCTACTATGGCGAGGTCCGACTTCTCGTGCCCGTGCATCATCGGCTTCGACTCCTCGTCTTCCCGATGCGGACCATCGTACTCGGCACCCACTCGACACCGATGGCCAGACCCGAGATCTCCCAGCTTCCGATGCGATCCTTTTGCACGTGATGTGGCCTTAGACCCCGGCAGGGCGTCAGCACCTCGCATAGCGGTGCCGCACATGTTGCCTTCGAGCGAATGAAAACCCTCGGCCCCTGCGATATCTGACCTTTCGTGGCTCAATCCCACACCCCATGCAATCGCTGTGTACGCTTCGTCACCACTGTCGCCAGTGGCCACGCAACACTCGCTGCCAAGCGGACGCTACTCCTTACTTGGGCCGGACTTTCACCGGCTGGATCGCACCAGCTTGCGGCTGGCGCACTCACTCGATCACCTCGTCGGCGAGCGCAAGGAATTTGTCCGGAATGGTGAGCCCCAGTGCCTTTGCTGCACCTGCGAGCGGATCTGATCGGCGCGCGCGAGTGGCCACACGTCCGCGTAGCCTGCGATCTTACGACGGATGTCGCGAATGAGCCGGCCGAGCCGGGTG
>VAZQ01000117.1:0-633 GCA_005883115.1 Alphaproteobacteria bacterium
AATTCCTCGATTTCCGAATCGAGCTGCTGCGGCAGAACAATCTTGAGGGTCACGTATTCGTCGCCATGACTCTTGTCGCCGCGCGGCGCGCCCTTGCCTTTGAGCCTGAGCACCGTTCCCGTGTTGGCGCCTTTGGGGACCGTCATGCGCACCGGTCCGCTCGGCGTGGGGACGTCGAGCTTCGCCCCGAGCACCGCTTCGGGCAGGCTGATCGGCAATTCGAGATGGATGTCGTCGCCCTTGCGGGTGAAGAACTTGTGCGGCTCGACGTCGATCTCGACCAGTGCGTCGCCGGGCGGACCTCCGCCGAGTCCCGGCCCGCCCTTTCCGCGCAGCCGCAGAACCTGCTTGTCCCGGGTACCGGCCGGAATGACGACGTCGAGGGTGCCGCCGTCGGGCAACGTGATCCGCTTGGTGGCGCCGTTCAAGGCTTCCAGGAATTCGACCGGCAGACGGTAGAGGGCGTCCTGCCCGCGCAGGCGAATGCGGCCTTCGCCACCGCCGCGCCCGAACATTTCCTTGAGGATATCCTCCGAGTCCATGAAATCGGAGAAGCCGCCGCTGCTGCTATAAACATGCGGCTCCTCGCCGGCACCGTGGAAATCGCGGTAATAGCGCTCGCGCGGCCGTTCG
>VAZQ01000117.1:663-10863 GCA_005883115.1 Alphaproteobacteria bacterium
CGGTCGAAGCGCGCCCGTTTCTCGGCATCGCCCACGATGTCATAGGCCGCCGAGATCTGCTTGAACTTTTCCTCCGCTTGCCGGTCGCCGGGATTGAGGTCCGGGTGCAGCTTTTTCGCCAGCCCACGATAGGCCTTGCGGATCTCCTCCTGCGTCGCCTCCGGCTTCACGCCCAGCACAGCGTAGGGATCCTCGCTCACGTGGCGCTCCTCGCTTGACTGACTGATGGACGTTAAGGAACGCGACCCGATGGCGGAAATCAAGCAGCGCTGACTGGTGACAAAGCGACGAATGCTCGGTAGTGGCCACAAGGGCGCTCGAGACGTAGACTTTGCGCGCCCGAATCCGATTTTCGGAGCGGCGCGGTAGGTGACATCCGGAATCGCAAAAATGCTGGTCGGCGTGCCGAAGGAAATCAAGGACAGCGAGTATCGGGTGGGTCTGGTGCCCTCGACGGTGCGCGAACTCACCCGGAACGGCCACCACGTCCTCGTCGAGAAGAGCGCCGGACTGGGAGCCGGCATTGCCGATGCCCATTACCGCTCGGTCGGAGCCGAGATCGTGCCCGACGCCGAGCAGGTCTATGCGCGCAGCGAGCTGATCGTGAAGGTCAAGGAGCCGCTCGCGCCCGAGCGCAAGAAGCTCAAAACCGGGCAGGTGCTTTTCACCTATCTGCATCTGGCAGCCGACCCGCAACAAACGGCCGACCTCATGGGCTCCGGCATCATTGCAATCGCGTACGAGACCGTTACCTCAGCGCAGGGCAGCCTGCCGCTGCTCACGCCAATGTCGGAAGTTGCGGGTCGGATGGCACCGCACGTCGGCGCGCGTTGCCTCGAGAAGGGGAACGGCGGCCGCGGTGTGCTGCTCGGCGGAGTTCCCGGCGTTCCGCCGGCGGACGTCGCAATCCTCGGCGGGGGCGTCGCGGGCAGTCACGCTGCTCTGATCAGCGCTGGAATGGGCGCAACCGTGACCGTCATCGATCGCAACCCGGACGTGCTGAGGCGCGTCGCGACTCAACTTGGCGGCCGGGTGCGCACCGTCTTCTCCACCAGCGATGCCATCGGGACGCTATGCCGCCGCGCGGATCTCGTGATCGCCTCGGTCCTCATCCCCGGCGCCGCGGCACCGAAGTTGATCACCACGGAGATGGTCAAAGCTATGAAGCCCGGCTCCGTCATCGTCGACATCGCCATTGACCAAGGCGGCTGTTCGGAGACGTCGCGGCCCACGACGCACTCGGCGCCGACTTATATCCTTCACGACGTCGTGCACTACTGCGTGACCAACATGCCAGGCGCGGTCGCGCGCACCTCGACTTTCGCGCTCAACAACGTGACGCTGCCGTTCGTGCTGGCACTCGCCGGCAAAGGCTACCGCCGGGCCCTCGGTGAAGACGAGCATCTGCGCAATGGGCTCAATGTGTGCGAAGGCATGATTACTCATCGCGCGGTCGCCGGAGCGCTGAAGCTGAAGTTTACGCCGCCTCAGGCCGCGCTGCGGCTCTGAGGTTTGCAAGGGCCGGTTCCGACGCGTTCACGCGTAGGCGGCGACCGTGCCCGAGTTCGCTCGGATCAAGGGCTGCGATAGGTCTCTCGAAAGCGCAGCAGCATCGGGAAGCTGACCGCTGCTGCTGCCGTGGTCAGCAACGCCGGTGCTACCTCCTCGCCGCTGCGACTGACGAGCCAGGCCGCAATAAGGTCAAGCCACCGATGACCCCGAGGAAAGCCGTCGTGCTATGAAAAGGAATGAGCACTCTCAAGTGGTTCACCCTCTACGCGATCCTCGGCTATGGCGCCCTCCTCGCGTTGCTCTATCTCACCCAGCGCGCGATACAGTACTTTCCGGAGCGCTTTCGGACGGCACCCGCCGCCGCGGGCCTGCCGCAGGCGCAAGAGGTGGTGTTGGAGACTAGTGACGGCGAGCGCGTGATCGCTTGGCACGTGCCGCCGCGCGGGAACAAGCCCGTGGTGCTCTATTTCCACGGCAACGGCGGCTCGCTGCGGCTGCGGGTCGATCGCTTCCGCGATCTCACTGTGGACGGCACGGGGCTGGTGGCGCTGAGCTATCGCGGGTATGGGGGCTCGAGCGGCGCGCCCACAGAAGCGGGGCTCGTGAGCGACGCGTTGGCGGCCTATGCCTTCACAACTGCACGGTACCCGGGCGAGCGCATCGTGCTCTGGGGCGAATCGCTCGGCTCCGGACTTGCGGTCGCGCTCGCATCGCAAATGCCGGTCGCGTATGTCATCCTGCAGTCCCCTTTCACTTCGGCCGCGGATGTCGGGATGCACCGATATTGGTTCGTGCCCGTGCGGTTGTTGATGAAGGATCAGTTCCGCTCGGATTTGCGCGTCGGCAAGATCACGGCGCCAGTGCTGATACTGCACGGCGATCGCGACGACGTTGTGCCGATCGCGTTGGCCGAGCGGCTTTATGGATTGATCAACGCGCCGAAGCGCTTTGTGCGGTTTGCCGGCGTCGGGCACGAAGACTTCGGGGCCGAGGCCGTGGAGGCAGCAAAACAGTTCATCGGCAAGCGGTGACGCACAGTCCCTGCCTTCGTCTGGCATGATCTTGTCTTTCTGGGATGACCATGTGGCTTGCCGGCCACACACGCGAAGATTCGCGGCCTGCTTCGAGCTCAACGATGCATGTAC
Organism: Alphaproteobacteria bacterium; assembly: GCA_005883115.1. Taxonomy (GTDB): domain Bacteria; phylum Pseudomonadota; class Alphaproteobacteria; order Rhizobiales; family Xanthobacteraceae; genus VAZQ01. Next base: position 3,321 of record VAZQ01000117.1, read on the forward strand.
GCGTGCGCGCGAGCAAAAGACATCCTAGGATCGGACTCGCACAGGCGTGTCCGCGCCGGTCGCGGAGATACGAAATGGCTGACTTCGTATCCATCTACGGCATCTGGATCGTTGCGGCTTTCATCGCGCTCGAAAGCGTGGGGATTCCATTGCCTGCCGAGGCTGCTTTGATCGCGGCCGCATTTTTTGCCGCCAGGAATCACGGACTCGATATTTGGTCGTTGATCACCGCGGCAACCGTCGCAGCTGTGGTGGGCGAGATCGTCGGGTTTTGGATCGGTAGACGATTCGGCCATCAGCTCTTGATGCGATATGGCACGCGCCTTGGAATGACAGAAGGACGCATCCGGATCGGTCAATGGCTCTTTGTGCGATACGGCGGCAGGTTCGTTTTTATTGCTCGATTTCTGCCGTTTCTGCGCAACATTGCGGCCGTGCTTGCCGGTACCAATGCCATGGCGCAGGGGAATTTCTATTTCGCGAGTGCGACGGCGGCCGCCGCCTGGATCGTATGCTACGGTCTTGCGGCCTATTGTTTTGGCGAGGCATTCGCGAACGTGGCTTCACCGGCTGCGATCTGCTTGGGCCTCGCAGCGGCGCTCTTCGTGCTCGCCGCGCCAGCGCTGATGCTGCGGTATGAGAAGCGCCTGCTGGAAAAAGCCGAGTATGGATTGTCAAGCGGGTGGCGTCCTCATTCGGCGTGATGGCTTCCACCGGCCAGACCGCGCGCCCGGCGCTACACTTGCAGATATCGCTGCGCGATACTCGGGTCGGCGGTCAACGTTTCCGATGTGCCGGTCCAGACGACCTGTCCCTTCTCGATGATCGCGTGCCGGTCGGCGAGTTTTACAATCGCATCGAGATGCTTGTCGACGATGAGAACGGCCTGGCCCTCCTCTTTCAATCGCCTCAGCGATGTCCAGATTTGGTGACGCAGCAGGGGCGCTAACCCTTCGGTCGCCTCGTCGAGGATAAGCAGTTTGGGGTTCGTCATGAGCGCGCGGCCGATTGCTAGCATCTGCTGCTCGCCGCCGGATAATTGATTGCCCATGTGACTGCGGCGCTGCACGAGCTGGGGGAAGAGATCGTAGACACGATCGAGGGTCCATCGAAGCGCGAAGCGCGAAGCTGCGGTTGCAATCAGATTCTCCTCGACCGTTAACGTGGGAAAGATCTGCCGACCTTCGGGTACGAGGCCGAGACCCGCCTGCGCGATCCGGTATGGCGGCAGCCCGAGGAGGGATACGCTTTCAAAAACGGCACTTCCACCACAGGCGGGTAACAGGCCCATAATGGTGCGAATGGTCGTGGTCTTGCCCATTCCGTTGCGGCCAAGCAGAGCGACGACTTCGCCTGCTCCGATGCGGAAAGTAATGTCGAATAGAACCTGCGCCGGACCATAAGCGGCTTGCAGATGCTCGACGCTGAGCATCCCCTCACTCCATCTCCTCGCCGAGATAGGCCGCAACAACACGGGCATCGGCACGCACGGCGGCGGCTGTTCCGCTCGCGAGAATGCGGCCGTAGAGCAGGACCGAGATGCGATCCGCGAGCGCGAACACCGCGGTCATATCGTGTTCGACCAGCACGACGGAAAAGCGCCCCTTGAGCCGCCGCAAAACGGCGATGAGCCGCGCGGTCTCTTCGCGTCCGGTGCCGGCCATGGGTTCGTCAAGCAGCAGAATTTTTGGCCGCATCGCAAGCGCAATGGCGAGCTCGAGCGCGCGTTTCTCGCCGTGGGCGAGTTCGCCTGCCGGTACCTGCGCGCGTTCGGCCAGACCGACGTCACCGAGCGCGGCCATTGCCGGCTCGTTCAAGCCGGCCTCCTCGGCCGCGCGGCCAAACAGGCGCAAGCTCGAGCCGGAGCGCGACTGCACCGCGAGCGCGACATTTTCGAGCGCGGAGAAGCCGGGAAGGACCGAACTCACCTGGAACGAGCGCGCCAATCCGAGCCGCGCACGGGCGTCCACGGGCATCCCGATAATGTCGTGCCCGTGAAACAGAATGCTGCCCGAGTCCGGCGCAATCAGTCCGGAAATCTGGTTGATCAGCGTGGTCTTTCCGGCGCCATTCGGCCCGATGACCGCGTGCAGCTCACGCGGCATGACATCGAGCGTCAGGTCGTCGGTGACGAGGAGGGCACCGAACGACTTGCGCAGCTTTTCAAGGCGCAGCACCGGCTCAGGCACGCATGATTCTCCGCGCCAGGGCGCTCGTGAGGCCAAGGAGGCCACCGCGCGCGAACAGGACGATGAGCACGAGCACCGGGCCGAAGATCACCTTCCAGTTCTCGGTGAAAGCGGAGAGCCACTCCTCGGTCAGGAGATAGACCGCAGCCCCGATCACCGCGCCGTCGAGCGAGCCCAAGCCGCCGAGTAACACCATCACGATCAATTCGCCCGAGCGCTGCCAGGACATGTAGGCAGGACTGACAAATTCCGCGGCATTGGCGAGCAGGAACCCGGAAAGGCCTGCGAGCGCCCCCGCCATGACGTAGGTGGCGAGCTGAAAACGATAGACATCGAAGCCGAGCGTCGACACTCGGATAGGATTTTCCTTCGCCCCGCGCACGACGCGGCCGAAGCGTGAAGCGACAAGCGCACGGCAAAACAGATAAGTGCCGAGCAGACAGAAGAAAACGATGTAATAAAATACGCGCTCGTTCCTCAGGACCGGAAAACCGGCGAACGTATTGCGCGCTGCGATGGTGAGTCCGTCGTCGCCGCCGAAGGGCGCGAGCGAACTCGCCGTAAAGAACGCCATTTGCCCGAAGGCAAGGGTGATCATGATGAAATAGACACCCTTGGTGCGTAAGCAAACCAGCCCGGTCAGGAAAGCGTATGCGGCGGACACTGCGAGAGCGACGGGAAGCGAGACGAGCGCATCGGTAAACCCATAGGCGGAGAGAATCCCGACGGCATAGGCTCCGAGACCGATGAAAGCCGCATGCCCGAACGAGATCAGCGCGGCGTACCCGACGAGAAGATCGAGCGCGACCGCGGCGATGGCAAAAATCATCACCCGCGATCCGACGCTGATGAGATAGCTGCCGCCGGTAATCCACGTCACCGTCGGCAGCAGCGCGAGCACCAAGAAGATGGTCGCCGGCAGCGTTGCCGCTGGGAAGCCCTCGCGCCGCCGAATGGGGGAGGCTGCAAGCGAAGCCGGCACGTCAGCGACCCTTCGCCGGAAACAGCCCTGCCGGGCGGATATAGAGCACGACCGCCATCAACAGGTAGATCAGCATCGAGGCGACGGCGGGACCCACGGTGCGTGCCGCCGATGGGCCCATGGCAAGGCGCAGGATATCAACCGAGAATGACCGCCCGAGCGTGTCGACGATCCCGATGAGTACGGCGGCCAAAAATGCGCCGCGGATCGAACCGATGCCACCGATGACGATGACGACCAAGGCGAGAATAAGGACGGTGTCGCCCATGCCGGGCTCCACCGACAGGATCGGCGCAATCATGATGCCGGCAAAGCCCGCCAGCATGGCGCCGAAGCCGAACACGATCGTGAACAGGCGCCGGATGTTGACGCCGAGAGCGGAAACCATCGCGGCATTGGTCGCCCCTGCGCGCACCAGCATGCCGGTGCGGGTATGGGCCACGAGCACGTAAAGCAGCGTGGCAATCGCGAGCCCGGAGGCGATCACGACGAGCCGCCACACCGGGTAGAGGAGGCCATCGGCGAGCTGCACGGATCCCGAAAACAGTTCCGGCATCGGCAGGCTCAGCGGCGCCGCGCCCCATACGAGCTTCACCCCGTGATTGAGAAAAAGAATGATACCGAAGGTCGCAATGACGTGATCGAGGTGATCCCGGTCGTAGAGATGTCGAAAGACGATGAGTTCGAGCAAAAGCCCAAATGCCAGTGTGGCGGCGAGCGCCAGCACCAGCGCGGCGAGAAAGCTGCCGGTCAACGCATAGAAAGCGACGGCGAAATAGGCCCCCAGCATGTATTGGACACCGTGCGCCAAGTTGATGAAGTCCATGACCCCGAACACCAGCGTCAGCCCCGCCGCAATCAGGAACAACAGCACGCCGAGCTGCAGCCCATTGAGAATCTGAACCACGAGCAGGGAAGTGGACATTAGCGAAACCGAATGAGGCCGCGCTCGGCTGCACCCCTTCCCCTCAAATGCGCGCAGAGGGTGCAGACCGAACGCGGCATGCACATTGTCCGGAAGGTCGGGACTTTCACTTCATCGGACAATCTTTGGCGTGCGGATCGGCGTAGTTCTCGAATATTTTCTTGACGATTTGCGTCTCGAACTTGCCGTCAGCGCGCTTGCCGACCTTGACCAGATAGAAGTCCTGAATGGGATAATGGTTGGTATTGAATTTGAAGTTGCCGCGTAGCGATTTGAAGTCGGCCTTCATCAGGGCGGCGCGCAGCGCCGCGCGATCATCGAGCTTGCCGTTGACCTGACGCACCGCGCTGTCGATCAAGAGCGCGGCATCGTAGGCTTGGAATGCGTAGGTCGCGGGCACCGCCCCAAAGTCTCTCTCATAGGCGGCGACAAACGCCTTGTTCTGCGGATTATCGAGATCGGGCGCCCAATTGGCGCCGCCGAAAAAGCCGAGCGCGGCATCCTGCTGTGCCGGCAATGTCGATTCGTCGACGGTGAAGGCGGAAAGAAAAGTGGCCGTCGCGGCCAGCCCCGCTTGTCGGAACTGCTTGACGAAATTCACGCCCATGCCGCCGGGCAAAAAGACGTAGACGGCGTCCGGCTTGGCCGCCGCGATCTTGGCGAGCTCTGCCGAGAAGTCGAGCTGGTTCAGCGGAACGTAGACTTCATCAGCAATCTCGCCCTTGAAGAAAGCTTTGAATCCGGCCAGCGCGTCCTTGCCCGCTTGATAGTTGGGCGCCATCAAGAAAACTTTCTTGATCCCGCTGTCCTGGGCATGCTTGCCCGAGACCGCGAACACCTGATCGTTCTGGTAGGAGGTAACGAAGAAATTCGGGTTGCATTCTTTGCCGGCGAAGTTCGAAGTGCCGGCGTTGGGGCTGATCAGGATCGCGCCGCCCTCGGTCGCCGGCTTGATGATCGCCGCCAGCACGTTGGAAAAGATCGGGCCGACCACGAATTCGACCTTGTCGCGCTCGACCAGCGCCTTGACCTTGGTGATGGCTAAGTCGGGTTTGAGCTCATCGTCAGCGACGATCACCTCCACCTCGCGGCCACCGAGCTTGCCATCGAGTGTCTTGACCGCGAGATTAAATCCATTTCGGAGCTGTTGGCCAAGCACCGCCGGCGGCCCGGACAAGGTGGCAATGATGCCGATCTTGAGCTTCTCCTGCGCCTGCGCTCCCGTAGGCCCCAGAGCGATTGCCGCGGCGGCGAGCACGACCAGTCTCTTCATGGCCATCTCCTGTGAAAAATTCGGTTCGAGCGGACCAGCAGCGCGATTCGGGCGGCTGCCATCAGCCCTCGCAGTCTAGGTGCGAAGTCCATCTCCTGTGAAGGCTGCAGGTCGCTTCCCCGAGCGGCGGCGCGCCACGTTGCACCGCGATCCCATGACATCTACGCTGTAGCCGAATTCATACTTTGCCGCGCGATATGTTCTACTGCGGCTCATTCGGCGACGAGCAACGAAACGAGGCACGCGGCAAGACGAGGGCAAGTCCATGCAACCGATGAGCGCAGGCATCACCAAGGCCAATACCGGCATCGACGGGATCGTGTGGCAGATCCTGGGACAGACCTACGTGCCGAAGCAGGTGTCCGAGCATTCGTTCGCCTGGCACGCGACATTTCCTCCGGGCACGTTCGTGCCGCCGCACATTCATCCGACCCAGGAAGAATTCATCTACATGTTCGAAGGTCGCTTCGACCTCTTGATCGACGGAAAGGATTACGTGGCGGCCTCTGGCGACCTGATCCGGCTGCCGATAGGCATCTCTTACGGTATCTTCAACAAGTCGGACCAAGCGGTGAAGTGCTTCTTCTGGGTGACGCCTACGCGCGCGCTCTACGACCTGTTCTGGGCCATCCACAGCATGAAGGAACAGAAGCCCGACGAGGTCGTCGCGCTGGCGGCCAAGCACGAAGTGGTGTTCCTGCCGCCGCCTCAATAACGGGTGGTCGGTCAGCGTAGGCTGGGCAAAATCGCCTGCCGAACTATTGCCGCGTGGGCACGGCGCGTGCGCGATTTTGCCCACGCCTCGGGACCGAGCAACGCGTCTTTGCCCACTCTACCTGACTGGCCGCTTGCCCCTGTGACCTACGCGGCCTTGTTGACCTGTTCCCGCGCAAACCCTGCAGTCGCGGCATAGCCGCGCACGATGGCCTGCCGTTCCTCGAATGACAGCACGTCATCGATCCGGGTAAAGCCGTCCGGCGCGCGCTCTTCGACCGCATCGATCACGCCCTCGGGGCCGCCCTTGCGGTTCATGCGTACGATCTGTGCCGTCATCGGCAGCCGCTCCTGTTCATACATCCACAGCGCGTGCAGGACGTGCTCGGCGCTGCGCAATTGGTCGGCGAGACAACGCGCATCCAGGATCGCCTGCGACGCGCCGTTCGAGCCGACCGGATACATCGGATGGGCGGCATCGCCGAGCAATGTGACGCGCCCATGCGACCAGCGCGGCAGCGGGTCACGGTCGCACATGGGGTATTCCCAGAACTCGGGCGTCGCTTCGATCAGCGCCTGCGCGTTGACGTAGGGAATGCGGAAGCGCTGCACGTGCGGCATCAACTCCTCGAAGCGCCCTTTGCGCGACCAGTCCTCCTTGTTCGGCGGCGGACTCGAGCCGTCGCTGATGCGCGCCACCACGGCCCAGTTGGTGAGGCGCCGATCGGGCCGCGTCCCCTCGGCGATCGGGTAAACGACAAGCTTCGCGGCCATGCCCCCGGCGATGACCATGGAGCGGCCGGTGAGGAATGTCGGCCACTCGACGGCGCCGCGCCAGAGCATCGCTCCGTTCCAGCGCGCGGGGCCTTCATTCGCGTAGAGCGTCTCGCGCACCATCGAATGAATCCCGTCGGCACCGACCAGCACATCGCCCCGCGCCGTCAAGCGATGCGAGCCGTGGCGGTCGAAGAAGTAGGCGCTCACGCCGGCTTCGTCCTCCCGGAAATATCCGAGACGATGGCCGGTGTGGATGCGCGCCTCGCCGAGGCGGGCGCGGACTGCTTGGTAGATGACCGCCTGTAGCCGGCCGCGATGGATTGAGAATTGCGGCACCTCGTAGCCGGCGTCGGTGCCGCGCAGCTCGCGCCAGATCTCTTGCCCGAAGCGGTTGGTGTAGAACAACTCGTAGGTTCGGATGCCCACCGCATCGAGGCGATCGAGCAACCCGAGCTCTGCCAATTCCTTGATGGCGTGCGGCAGCGTGTTGATGCCGACCCCGAGCTCGCGGATGGCATCCGACTGCTCGTAGACGTCGCAGTCGATCCCGCGGGCATGCAGCATGAGGGCGGTCGTGAGCCCACCAATGCCGCCACCGACCACAATAACCTTCATCGCCAACTCACAAAACCAACGCGCGATAATGGTTCGCTAAGTTCGTCGGGTGCAACGGTTTTCGCCCG
>VAZQ01000117.1:10909-11406 GCA_005883115.1 Alphaproteobacteria bacterium
GCTATCCGTTTGCAGTTGTTCAGGAATTCAGCGGCGGCCCTGGGCTCGTCCCGCTCCTGCGGACTGAACGTGCATCATCAGAATTTCTAGGGCCGGCCCAAAATTTCATGCGTTGCGCCCGCCCGACCGGCGGCCCATCAACGGTCCCGAAGGGAATGCTCACATGCGGTCACTCCACCTCGCGGGCTGGCTCGCTGGTAGCGTCGTTGTTTTTACCGCGACGCCAGATGCTGCTCAGCAGATCTGCAAGCCGGCTTTGGCGCTGACGCAGGCGAGCCTCTCGGACGTGCGAAACCGGCAAAGAACATGGACCGGTGTTCTGAGCCTCGATGTATCGCCGTGTTCAAACGCGTCGGGCGAATTCGAAGTCGAATTCACTCGCTTGAAGGAAAACGCGCCTGATTTGCGCTTCATCGAGCGGTTCACTTGGGCATCAGGCCAGACCAAGGTGTCGCTGGACATTTGGTGGGACGAGTGGGTGCAAGACTATCGGGTTA
>VAZQ01000627.1:0-4175 GCA_005883115.1 Alphaproteobacteria bacterium
ATCAGCAAGATCGGCTCCATAGCTCATGAGCCCGCCCGCAGTGGGGAACCAGCGGTACGGATAAATCGCGGGAATGGCATGACGCGCCGCGAGCATGACAAGTCGAACGGGTCGGTCGGTGAATAAATTGTCTGTACTGATCACAAGGGGCACGGAGTGTTCTTTTGCTAAAGTCGCGAAGGCGGTATCGATCTCGCCTTCGTTTGTGGCATTCAGGATACGAAGCTCCACACCTAAAGCACGCGCTGCCTCGTGCAGTTCTTTCGTTTCTGGCCCTGCAACCGCGCTTTTCGGATTAGCGAGGTAGCCGACAACGCGTGCCGGAGGCACTGATTCGTGCAATAGCTCCAGTCGTTTTCCCATTACTCCGGTATTTAGATTGTATACGCCTGTGATATTGCCGCCCGGTCGATTGAAGCTGGTAACCAGGCCAAACTGCACCGGGTCGCCGCCCACTGCGAACACGATCGGAATCGTGTTGGTCGCCGCCTTGGCAGCAAGCGTTCCTTGGGTACTAACCGCGACGATCACGCTGACCTGTCGGTTTACGAGGTTGGCTGCCAGCGCCGGCAAGCGATCGTATTGGTATTGCGCCCCGCGATATTCGATCGCCACGTTTTGTCCCTCAACGTAGCCGATTTCCGCGAGACCCCGCCGGAGGCCGTTCATGCGGCTAGTATCAGCTTCGAGCGCTCCTAGGGAAAGGAATCCGATCACCGGCATCGGCTGCTGTGCGCGCGCCCCGAGCGGCCACGCAGCGGCGCCGCCAAGCAGCGTGATGAACTTGCGTCGCCGCATGGGCGCCCCTGCTCAAGCCGGGGCCGCACATTACCACACCATTGCGCGAGAAGTGCTGCTTGTGCATCACAGCAAAATTGATCGTCGAATCGCGAGGTGGGGCCTTTCGCGTCGCAACCGAGGCCGGCCAGTCCCCGCCTCTATCCGCAGTCGCTCCAATAGCGGCAATCGGCGAGAAGCCAACACCGCGCTCGCGGGCGCGAGCCGGACCTTGACGGGCATGACGGCCTGCTTGTTGTTCGCTATGAACCAAACTGCGCACCTAGCCCTGACCACGCGTCAGACGAATCGCCATGCCGCCGATCGATCGCCAAGCTGCGTTTTCCGGCACCATAGAAGTCGCCGGCGCGCTCGCGCTCGATGCCGCGCGGCTCGAAGCCTTTCTCGCCTCGCGCTTGCCGGATTTCGCGCCTCCGTTGCGCGTGCGCCAATTCAAGGGCGGGCAATCCAATCCTACCTATCTTCTCGAGACGCCCGCGCGTCGCTACGTGTTGCGCCGCAAGCCGCCGGGCAAGCTGCTCCCATCCGCGCATGCGGTCGATCGCGAGTTCCGCGTCATCAGCGCGCTCCATGCGCAAGGCTTTCCGCGCCGGTCATCTACTGCGACGATCCCGCCGTCGCCGGCACCGCGTTCTATGTGATGGACCACGTCGAGGGCCGCGTCGTGTGGGAGCCGCACATGCCGGATGCGGAGCCCGCCGAGCGCGCGGCCGTCTACGACGCGATGAACGCGACGCTCGCGCGGCTGCATTCATTCGATCCCGCCGCGCTCGGGCTTTCCGACTTTGGCCGCGGCGACAACTATGTGGCGCGTCAAGTCGAGCGCTGGTCGAAGCAGTACCGCGCCTCCGAGACCCAGCATATCGAAGAGATGGAGCAACTGATCGCCTGGCTGCCAGCGCATCTGCCGCCGCCTGCGCCAGTGCGCCTCGTGCATGGCGATTACCGCCTCGACAACATTATTCTTGCGCCTGAGCAGCCGGAAATCCGAGCGGTGCTCGACTGGGAGCTCTCCACCTTGGGCGACCCGCTCGCCGATTTGGCCTACCACCTCATGCAGTGGACTATGCCGCCCTCGGAGACGGGCGCCGGTGTCGGCACGCTTCTTGGCCACGATCTCACCCGCCTTGGCATCCCTGCGCGCGCGGCCTATGTGGACGCCTATGTGGCGCGCACCGGGCTCGACCCGCGGCCGCATCTGCCGGTCTATCTGGCCTACAATTTCTTTCGGCTCGCGGCGATTTTTCAGGGCATCGTCGGCCGCGTGCGCGACGGCACGGCAACCAGCGAGAACGCCGCCGCCATGGCGCCGCTGGTGCGCCCGCTCGCCATCGAGGCCTGGGAATTTGCCTGCGAGGCCGGCGCGCGATGAAGAAGACGTTTGCCCTCGCGCTCGGCGGCGGTGGTGCGCGCGGGCTGGCGCATATCGCCGTGCTCGAGGCGCTCGACGAGATGCGCATCAGGCCCGCTGCCATCGCGGGTACCTCGATCGGCTCCTGGATCGGCGCCGCCTACGCGGCGGGGATGTCGGCCAGAGAAATCCGCCGCTTCGTGATCACGCTGGCGCACGACCGCGCAGAAATCTTTCGCCGGCTCATTGCGACGCGCGCCGGCACGTTCGCCAATCTCCTCAACCTGGGTTTCGGCAGCGCCACGCTGATCGATGCGGAAAAATTCTGCGAGCAATTTTTGCCCGACAAGGTGCCGGACGATTTCGCCGCGCTCGAAATTCCGCTGACCATCATCGCCACCGACCTCTATCGGCGCCAGCAGGTGGTGTTTTCCTCCGGCGCGCTCAAGCCCGCGCTCGCCGCCTCGATCGCACTGCCGGCGCTGATGCGGCCGGTTGTTATCGCGGACCGAATCCTCATCGATGGTGGCGCAAGCAATCCGCTGCCGTTCGAAGAGCTGCGCGGGTGCGCCGACATCGTGCTGGCGGTGGACATTTCCGGTGCGCCGACGGACGAGCGGCGCGACATTCCCAATCCGTGGGAGTGCCTGCTCGCGACCGTCCTCGTCATGGCCAACGCCATTACCGCGGAGAAGGTCAAGCACGGCGGCCCCGATCTCATTGTGCGCCCGAACGTCGGCGCCTTTCGCGCGCTCGATTTTCTGCAGGCGAGCGCGATTGTACGTGCCGCCGAGCCGGTCAAAGCGGAGCTCAAGGAGAAAGTGGCGGCGCTGCTGGAGGGTTAGGCCGCGGCTAACAGGGCTCTCCTGACCGACTCCGGCAACGCGATCACCGCCGCACGGCGAAAAAGCCGCGCAATAGCGACGCCGCTTCGCTCTCGCCGATGCCGCCATAGACTTCCGGCCGATGCAGGCAGGTCGGCGCCGAGAAGTAACGCACGCCGTTCTCGACCGCGCCGCCCTTGGGGTCGGGGGCGCCGTAATAGAGCCGCCGGATACGCGCGAACGAGATCGCCGCCGCGCACATGGTGCAGGGCTCGAGCGTGACGTAGAGATCGCACTCGAGGAGGCGCTCGCTGCCCAGCGCCTCCGCCGCGCGGCGGATCGCCACCATCTCGGCATGCGCGGTCGGATCGCGCTCGGCAAGGGTGCGATTGCCGGATTGCGCGATCACCTCGCCATCGCACACGAGGACGCAGCCGATCGGCACCTCGCCGGCCTGCGCCGCGACGCGCGCCTCTTCGAGCGCGAGGTCCATGAAGCTTTGCGAGGGTCCGGTCATGAGTTTTCACTGCAGAAGCTTGTCGTCCCCGCTCAAGTTTGGGTCGCCGCTTTCGCGGGGACGGCGGTATAGACGTCGGTGAACAACGTGATGTCCCGCCAAATCGGATTGCGCATCCGACCGCCGACTACTGATTACCGATCCCTGATCTGCTATCACGCCGGGGCTTGAGCAGCGAGCCCGACGATGAGAGCTGGGCAAGAGAAAAGTCCCGCGCACGAGCGCATTGCCAAGGTGATCGCGCGCGCGGGCCTGTGCTCGCGCCGCGAAGCCGAGGCGTGGATCGCGGCGGGGCGGGTTGCGGTGAACGGCGAGATCGTCGCCTCGCCGGCGCGCAATGTCACGATCGCGGATCGCATCGCCGTCGATGGACGCGAGCTTCCGCAGCGCGAGCGCACGCGGCTCTTCCTCTACCATAAGCCGCGCGGGCTCTTGACCGCCCATGCCGATCCCGGCGGCCGGCCGACCATCTTTTCGGCCTTGCCCAAGGGCTTGCCGCGCCTCATCAGCGTGGGCCGGCTCGACATCAACACCGAGGGGTTATTGCTGCTCACCAACGACGGCTCGCTCGCGCGGGTCCTCGAACTGCCGGCAACCGGCTGGCTGCGCCGCTATCGCGTGCGCGCTTACGGCCGCGCGACCCAGGAGCAGCTCGAGGGCCTGCGCCCCGGCCTCACCATTGACG
>VAZQ01000627.1:4310-6355 GCA_005883115.1 Alphaproteobacteria bacterium
GCTTGCGGCCGGCGAGGTTATGGAAGTGAAGACCCGCACATTGCGCGATCAGCTCGGTGGGCGCCTTGCGGCTGCGGCGGGCGTGGATTTCTCCGGCGCGCCCGCAGCGCCCGCGCCGCGCGCCCCGCCCGCGCCGCGCGCACCCCCGGCGCCGAGCAAGGATGAGCTCCAGCGCGCGCGTAAGCGCAAACCGCGCGGCCGCCGCCGGCGCCCGCGCGGGGAAGCGCGTTGATGCGCATCGTCGGCGGGCGCTTGCGCGGCCGCGCGCTCGCCGCACCTAAGTCGCAGGCGATCCGGCCGACCGCCGACCGGCTGCGCGAGGCGCTGTTCAATATCCTCGTGCACGCCTATGGCGATCCCGTGAATGGCGCCCGCGTGCTCGATCTCTTTGCCGGCACCGGCGCGCTTGGGCTCGAAGCGCTCTCACGCGGCGCCGTCTTCGCGCTGTTCATCGATGATGCCGCCGAGGCGCGCGCGCTCGTGCGGGAAAACGTCGAGGCGCTCGGCTTGGGCGGCGTCACGCGCATTTTCCGCCGCGACGCGGTCAAGCTCGGCCCCGCTCATCCGCTGCCGCCGTTCTCGCTCGCCTTGCTCGATCCACCCTACGGACAAGGCCTCGCCGAGCAATCGCTCGCCGCGGCGTGCGCTGGCGGTTGGCTCATCCCCGGTGCGCTCGCCGTAGTCGAGGAGGCGGCGAGCGCGCCTTTCACCGCGCCCGCCGGCTTCGACGAGCTCGAGCGCCGCCGCTACGACGACACGATGCTTATCGTGCTTCGCCACCGCGGGTGATGCGCGTCGCGCGCAGCGATGCCATTCAGTCTCGATAGTCGGCGGGCGAATTCCTCACTGTTCGTCCCCGCGAAAGCGGGGATCCAGGGCTACTGACTGCGGCCCCTGGGTTCCCGCTTGCGCGGGAATGAGCGGTGGAGGGGGCTACGCTTTACCCCTCGCTCGCGCCGCTCGCCTTCATTCACTCCGCACTGATACCGGCCTCGCGGATCGGCTTCGCCCAGCGCTCGATCTCCGTCGGCAGAAATTGGGCGAGGTATTCCGGCGTGCGCCGCTGCGCCGGCACGATTTCGAGCCCGAGTTCCTCCAGCCGCGTGCGAATGGCGGGATCGTCGAGCGTCTCGCTCATCGCCTTGTTGAGCTTGCGCACGATCGCCTCGGGCGTGCCTTTCGGAAAGAAAAACGCGTTCCACACGCTTGCCTCGACGCCGGGCAAACCTTGCCCGCCGGTCGTGGCGACCTCGGGAATGATCGCCACCCGCTTCTCTGCCATGACGGCGATCGCTTTGACCGCGCCCTGCTTGGCCTGCGCCGCGCCGCTCTGGATGGTGGCGCACATGTAATCGATGCGCCCGCCCACGAGGTCTTGCATCAACGGCCCCTCGCCGCGATAGGGAATGTGCGTGATGTTCGCCCCGATCGCCAGGTTGAACAGGACGCAAGGCAGATGCGTTCCCGAGCCCACGCCGGCCGAGCCGAACTGCGCCGTCCTCTCCTTCGCTTTTAGATACGCAATCAGTTCTGGGAGATTGTTGGCGGGAAGATCCTTGCGCGCGATCAAGATGCGCGGCGATTCCGACACGAGCCCCACCGGCTCGAATTCGGTCACGGCGTTGTAGAGCGGCTTCTTGTAGAGGCTCTGGTTGAAGGCATGCGTGCCGGTATTGCCGATCAGGAATGTGTAGCCGTCGGGCGGCGCATTGGCGACGCGCTGGCCGCCCACCATGCCGGCCGCGGCGCCGATGTTCTCGACCACGATGGTCTGGCCCAGAAGCTCGCTCATATGCTGCGCCTGGATGCGCGCGCTCGCGTCGATGCCGCCGCCGGGCGAGAACGGCACGATCAGGGTCATCGGCCGGCTCGGCCACTCCTGGGCGCTGCCCGTGCTTGCCGCAAACACAGCGGCGACGAGGACCGCCGCCGAACAGACGCTGGTGTACCGCATGCTCATCGTCCTTTAGTCCGCGCTCACGCCGCTTGCCTTGATGGGCGCCGCCCACTTCTCGATCTCGCTGCGCACGAACTTGGCGAGATAT
>VAZQ01000628.1 GCA_005883115.1 Alphaproteobacteria bacterium
AAGGGAGAAAGTTTCAGCTCGATACGACTGGAGAAGGCGAGAGTGCCCTCGGAGCCGACGAGGATATGCGCGAGATTGAGCTCGTTGCGGCCGGGAAGGAGCGAGTCGAGGTTGTAGCCGCCGACCCGCCGCTGCACCTTGGGAAAGCGCGCCTCGATCTCGTCCGCCTCGCGTGCGCCGAGCTGCAAGAGGTCGCGCGCGAGCGGCAAGAGGGGCGACGCGGGCGCAAGGTCGGAGAGATCGGGCGCGATGGGACCGAAATGTGCCGGCGTACCGTCGGCGAGCACGGCATCGATCGACAGCACGTTCTCACGCGTGTTGCCGTAGCGCAGCGAACGCGCCCCGCAGGAATTGTTGCCCACCATGCCGCCGATCGTGGCGCGCGAGGAGGTCGAGATGTCGACTGGGAACCACAGCCCGTGCGGCTTGAGCCGGCGGTTGAGCTCGTCGAGAACGATGCCGGGCTCGACCACACAGCGCCGGCCGGGCACATCGAGCTCGATCAGGTGGTCGAGATATTTCGAGCAGTCGATGACGAGCGAGGAATTGAGTGCCTGCCCCGCTTGTGAGGTACCGGCGCCGCGCGCGAGCACGCTCACGCCCTCCTCGCGCGCGATCGCCAGCGCGTGCTCGGCTTCTTTGACCGAGCGCGGCGCGACGACGCCGAGCGGCATGATCTGGTAGTGCGAGGCGTCGGTCGCATAGCGGCCGCGCGTGAACGCGTCGAACTCGACCTCACCCAGGAGATGTGCCTTGAGTCGCCGCTCCAGGCCAGGCACGACAGTTTGCGCCATTGCACTTACTCTCCGCCGCAGATAACTGCCGCGCCGCAAGAGGCTTGACTGACTCTCGCATTCGTCCTTGATGGCGGCAAGCTGCGGCCCGGCGCGCGATGCGCCCGAGAAAACCGCGCCTGGCAAGGGATCAACCGATGTCGAAGAATTCTTCCCGCCCCGTGGGCCGCCACTTCCTTCACATCCCGGGGCCGACTCCGCTGCCCGACCGCGTGCTGCGGGCCATGGACACGCCGATCATCGACCATCGCGGGCCGGAATTCGCCAAGCTCGCCAAAAACTGTCTCGAAGGCATCAAGACCATCTTCAAGACCACCAATCCGGTGGTCATCTACACCGCGACTGGCACCGGCGCGTGGGAAGCCGCGCTCGTCAACACGCTCTCGCCCGACGACCGCGTGCTGATGGTGGAAACCGGTCAGTTTGCCACGCTGTGGAAGACCATGGCGCAAAAGCTCGGCCTGCGCCCAGACTTCATCAAGACCGACTGGCGCATCGGCGCCGATCCCGCGGCAATCGAGGACCATCTGCGCAAGGACAAGAACAAGGAGATCAAAGCGGTCTGCGTGCTGCACAACGAGACCTCGACTGGATGCCTGTCGCCGATCGCGCAGATTCGCAAAGCGATCGACGCCGCCGGCCATCCCGCGCTGTTTTTCGTCGACACCATTTCCTCGCTCGCGTCCACCGATTACCGGCACGATGAGTGGGGCGTGGACGTCACCATCGGCGGCGCGCAGAAGGGGCTGATGCTGCCGCCCGGCATGTCATTCAACACGGTGAGCGACAAGGCATTTGCGGCGGCGAAAAGTTCGCAGCTGACGAAGTCGTTCTGGGCCTGGGACGATATGCTCGCCATGAACAAGATCGGCTTCTTTCCTTACACTCCGGCAACGCAGATGCTGCACGGGCTTTCCGAAAGCATCGCCATGCTGCACGAGGAAGGGCTCGAGAACGTTTTTGCGCGCCATCATCGCCTCGCCGAGGCGACGCGCCGGGCGGTGCGCGCTTGGGGGCTCGAGATCATGTGCCGGGAGGCGAAATATTATTCGCCGACCGTCACGGCGGTGCTGCTGCCGGACGGCCACGATGCCGACGCGTTCCGCAACTTCGCGCTCGACACCTTCAATATCTCCTACGGCTCGAGCTTCGGCCACTACGCCGGCAAGTACTTCCGCATCGGCCATCTCGGCGACGTCAATGAGGGCATGATCACGGGCGCGCTGGCGATTACGGAAATGGCTCTCGCGCTTGCCGGCATCCCGCACAAAAAAGGCGGCGTGCAAGCGGCGCTCGACTATCTCATTGCGGCGCAGGAAAGCCCGGCGCGAGCGGCGGCTGAGTAAGCTGCTCTCGCTGAAGCCGGGCTTCGACTGGGGCGATTGTGGTGGACGGCCAACCGCGTGAACAAGACCAGCACGCGCACTGTTGGGCAGACCGC
>VAZQ01000629.1 GCA_005883115.1 Alphaproteobacteria bacterium
TGGTGCTCGCCATCTTGGCATCGGCGCTTGCCCCAAAACTCGCGCGCCGCCTCAGTTTGCGCCGGGTGCTGCTCGCGGGATTTGCCAGCAACATCGTTTCGATGGCGTTACTGGCGTTGAGCGCGCTGTTGCTTCGCGCCCCTGACCTCGCCTTCGGCATCCTTCTCCTCGCCACCGCGGCGCTTGGTTTCGGATTTGGCGCCACCGTGATGGCGCTCAACACCTATTCCGAAGCGTTCTTTCCCGCGGCGGTCGATCGCGCGGTTCTCGTCCTCAACGCGCTGCTCGGGGTTGGTACCGCGCTTGCGCCGGTGCTGGTCGCCGCGGTGCTGGCGCTCGGCGCGTGGTGGTTGCTGCCGGTCGCGGTGGCATGTGTCTTCGTGCTGATATTCGTTATCGCGGCGAGGGAGCCGCTGCGCGCCGAGAGCGCTGCCGGCCCCGCCGCCGCGATCGGCTGGACGGCGCTGCCGCGACGGTTCTGGCTTTATGCCGCGTCCGTGTTCGTCTACGGCATCCTCGAGACGCTCAACGGCAACTGGGCCATTCTTTACCTCACCAGCGAACGCGGCGTCTCCGCGCGCGGCGCGGCGTTTGCGCTGGCCGCGTTTTGGGTGATGGTCACGCTCGGCCGCGTGGCGATCGCAATAACCTCTCGGCTCGTGCCCGCGCGCTTGATCTATGCGGCGCTTCCGATCGCGCTATTCTTGACCTTTCAGATCGCTTCGCACGTGCACGGCCAAAGCAGCGGCATCATCGCCTTTGGTCTCGCCGGCTTGGCATGCTCGGCGTTCCTGCCACTGAGCATCAGCTTTGGCGGCAAAGAATATCCCGAACTCTCCGCGCTCATGGCGGGGGGACTCATCGCGTTCTATCAACTCGGCTACGGTGTCGCGGCATTCGGAATCGGACCGTTACACGGTCCGGTGGGACTGGCGCTCGCCACGATTTTCGCCGCCGGCAGTCTCGTTGCCGTGCCTCTCGTCCTTATTGCATATTTCATTATCCGGCGGCGGTCATAGGTGGCAACCCTTTCAGCTCGTCATTCCGGCCGAGCCGCGGTAGCGGCGAGAGCCGGAATCCATAACCATCGCCAGTGGTTATGGATTCCGGGCTCGCGGGCGTCGCCCGCGCCCCGGAATGACCGGTCAGAATTTATGCGGGTCGGTATAAGATGATGCCATGACCATCTCAATGCAGACGCACCACTGGCCGGCGGAAGGGCTCACGCGCGTGCCCTATTGGGTCTATTCGGACGCGGCGATCTACGAGGAGGAGCAGGAACGCATCTTCCGCGGGCCGACCTGGAATTTCCTCTGCCTGGAAGCCGAGCTGGAAAGTCCCAACACCTATCGCCGCTCGAGCCTCGGCGCGATGCCGGTGGTGGTGACGCGCGACAAGGACGGCAAGCTGCACGCCTTCGAGAACCGCTGCGCGCATCGCGGATCGCTGCTCCTGCTCAATGAGAGCGGGGAAGCGCGCGACATTATCTGCGTCTATCACAATTGGAGCTACGATCTTTGCGGCAACCTCACGGGCGTCGCCTTCCGCAAGGGGCTGCGCGGCAAGGGCGGCATGCCGCCGGAGGCTCGTCCCGAGACGCACGGACCGCGCAAGCTCAAGCTCGCGACGCTCGCGGGCCTCATCTTCGGCACGCTCGCGGCGGCCGCGCCGCCGCTCGAGCAATATCTTGGCGGCGAGATCGTTGCCCGCATCCGCCGGGTCATGCGCGCGCCGGTGAAGGTCTTGGGCGGCTACAGCCAGACGCTGCCGAGCAACTGGAAGCTCTACATGGAGAACGTCAAGGACACCTACCACGCGAGCCTGCTGCACACGTTCTTCACCACCTTCCGGCTCAACCGCTTGTCGCAGCAGGGCGGCATCGTCGTGAGCGATTCTGGCGGCCACCACGTGAGCTATTCGCTCGCCGCCGATACGGGCGGCAAGGAATACGAGCAGGCCGGCATGCGCGCGGCGCAGGAAGGATTCGGACTAGAGGCGCCGCAACTGCTCGAGGCGGTCGACGAATTCGCCGACGGAATCGGCCTGCAGATTCTCTCCGTGTTCCCGACCTTCGTGCTGCAGCAGACCCGTAACAGCTTGGCGGTGCGGCGCCTGGTGCCGCAGGGCCTCGACAAGACGGAGCTCGTGTGGACCTGCTTCGGCTTTGCCAGCGATGACGCGGAGATGACTGAGCGCCGTTTGCGCCAAGCCAATCTGATCGGCCCGGCCGGCTATATTTCCATGGAGGACGGCGCCGCGCCCGGCTTCGTCCAGCGCGCGGTTGCCACCGCGTCGGATCTTCTCTCGGTCGTGGAGATGGGCGGCGCGAGCGTTGCCTCCGACGACAACCGCGTCACCGAGGCCGCGGTGCGCGGCTTCTGGAAGGCGTACCGCGGCTATATGGGGCTGTGACGTTGGCAACTGTGCCCAAACGGCGAAAGAGACGCACATCCGCGACGGCGCCGCCGCG
>VAZQ01000526.1 GCA_005883115.1 Alphaproteobacteria bacterium
CCAATCGTCGCCTTGCTGCCGCCCCGCGCCGGTTCCTGCCGAGCTGGCTCGCGGACAACGCCCGTGGCTTTGTCCTGGAGGATGCGACCGCACTGCTTGACCGGCTCCTTCTGCACAAGCTGCCGGCAGAGATTGCGGCGCTCCGCCGTGCGGCGCAGATGGCGGACGATGCCTATGCAGTGTTCCGTGAGGCGGTGAGGCCCGGCCGGCGGCAATACGAGATCGTAGCGGATATCGAGGCTTATCTGCGCCGCCAAGGATGCCCGGATAATTTCATGATCATCGGTTCCGGCGGAACCGATGTGCTGGGAATGACTCCGCCCTCGGAGCGCCGCATCCTTTCCGGCGATCTTGTGACGACTGAGCTCACACCCGCCGTCGAGGGGTACTTCGCGCAGATTTGCCGCACCCTGGTGGTGGGCCGCGCAACGGCGGCGCAGCGCCGTGTCTTCGACGTGTTCCGTGAAGCGCTCGCCGCTGGGATTGCGGCGGTGCGGCCCGGTGCGACCGCCGCCGATGTTGCGCGTGCGGAGAACGATGTATTTCGCAAATATGGCCTCGGCGATTACACGACCAGCAAATGGACGCGCGTGCGCGGCCATGGCCTCGGTTTGTTTTGCGATTCGAAGCCGCACCTGCTGGAGGATGTCGACACGCCGCTCACGCCGGGCATGGCCCTGATCGTGCATCCCAACACTTACCATCCCGAGGTCGGCTATATCGTCCTTGGGGACGCGGTGGTGGTGACGCAAAAGGGCGCCGAGGTGTTGTGCAGGACCCCGCGCGAGCTGTTCGAGGTCGCAGCGTGAGGCGAGCATGCGGCGCGGGCTGATCTCCTACTCCAAGGCCGAGATGCCCGATGCGATTCTCGAGGCACGCATCGCACGGGTGCGCGCGGCGATGTGCGTGGCGGGTCTCGACAAGCTGCTTCTCTATACCAACAACACGCGTCCGGCCGGCGTGTCTTGGCTGACCGGCTTCGTACCTTATTGGTCGGAAGCGCTGCTGGTGTTGTGCCGACATAGCGCGCCCGTGCTCGTCGCGGCGCTCAGTTACCGGGTCAAGGCCTGGATCGAAGCGACCAGCCGTATCGCCGAGGTGATGCACAGCCCCCGCATCGGGTTTGCCGCAGCGGAGATGATCGCGGCGTCGAAAGCCGACGCTGCGGTCGGGATTCCCGATCTCGACGGCCTGCCGGCCGGGGTATTTGATGATTTGCGCAAGGGCGGCCCCCGCCTGGTGCTGAGCGACGCCACGGCGCTCTTCGCGGCGTTGCGCCCCCGAGCCGATCCGACGGAGATCGCGCTGGCAACGAAGGCGGCGGCGATCGCGCAACGGGCCTTGGCGCAGGGATTGCCCCGCGCGAATCTCGGAGAGATCATCGCCGCAGTCGAAGCGCATGCGCGTGGAGATGGTGCGGAGGAGATCTACGTCGCCGCCGCTCCCGACCTCAGGCGCGACCGCCGCCTGAGACGCATCGAGGGCGACACGGCACTGGGCGAAACCTTCGCGCTGCGCGCCAGCGTTGCCTACAAGGGCACGTGGATTCGTGTTCTGCGTACGCTGACGCGTGATGGGACGGTCATCCCGCAGGCGGCGGCGGCCGCACGTCTAGCGAGCGCGGTCGCGCAGCTTCCGAGTGCGCACGGCTTTGCCGGATTTTCGTCGTGGTTGGTCGAGGGCTGCCGAATTGCGCAACCGCTCGAGCCGCTCATGGGCTCGCGCGTTGGCACCTTACATCAGCTTGCGCCAGGCGCGCTCGTGTCGGTGCAGGCGGGGCTGGAGATCGAGGGGGCCCCGCTGCTCGTCGGCGCCCCCGCGCTGATCGGCAAGCCCGGCGAGGCTGCAAACCTGCTCATTCAGCCGTTTTAGAGAGCCTTTGGCGCAGTCGTGGCGTCGGCGGTGCGTGCGTGCAAGGCCATTGCGATCATCGCCGAGCCGCCGAACAGCATGTTGATGCCGACCAACAGTCCGAGCGCCCACTCCGCCGTACCCGGCAGCCCACCCCAGATGATCGCCGCCAGAATGAGGTCGATGATCCCGCTGATCAGCATCCAGCCCCACCGACCCGACAGCTCCTTCTTGTGCTCCAGCGCGTACATGATCGAGAGGACGCCTTCGATGATGAAGAACACGATCAGTAGCAGCGTGAGCGAGACGGCGCCCCGCAGCGGCCATGCAAACAGGACGATACCGGCGGCGATGGCGAGCACCGCGGAAAGGAGCGACCACCAGAATCCCGGCGCGTGCCGGGCCCAGAACGTGGTGATCAAGCCGACGATTCCGCTGATCAAGAACAGCCAGCCTAAGAATATCGTGACCGCGATCGTGGCGATCGGCGGGATCACGATGGCCAACAGTCCGAGCACCACGAGGACAATCCCCTCGATCAGGAACAAGACCCAGTGCTCGCGAACCGATTGTGCCAGTGCGCGCTGCAGCTGACTGGCGTCGCCCGAACCCATCGACATAGCAAACCTCCCTCCCGGTGTAGCGGCTGTGCCGAAATTCCCGAATGCGGATCAATATACCTGCCCAGCCATGGGCGCGCCATCTCGCAAACCGAGTTGTGAGTACGAATCCTCTGAGGACGCCGGAGAAGCGTCAGGGCACGTTGCGGTCGATTGAAAAGAGGCTTGGCAGGTTGCGGGAGGAAGAGCGTCTCTCACCAGCCCTGTAACCAGAAGGCGATGTCGTAGGCCAGCGCGCTGATGACGCACACTGCAAGCCCGCCCCACAGAATGCCGAGCAGCAGGACAGTGTTCGCTCGTTCTACAAAATGTCTGTCGACCAGATGGGCAAAATGTCTGTCGACCAGATGGGCCATGACTCGCCTTCGCTGTGCAGAATCTAATGCTCGAGTCGCGCATAGGGTTAAGCCTGCGACCGCACAGCAGGGTTGCACCTCGCGCGTGGCTCAGCCGCTCGTTTATGCGCGCTTTACGCGGTCCGACTTCGCGAGCATAGACAGCGCCTATAAGCGTGAATGCTTTCAATAGCGTTGCGTTCGCCGTCTGCTCCAATTGTGTAGCGGATGCGGCAAGCGAAAAGCCCTGTTTACTGGGATTCGTCCATCACGCCTCATCGAGAGTCGTGGGGAGGCTTGCGCTCGGGACTCTTGGCGACGGTGCCGCGTCCGTGACAGCTCCGCTTGCGATTGCTAGGACAAGGCATCGGCTCGTAAAGGGGGCGAAATCATGCTGCGAACGCTGAACTGTCCGGTGATCGCGCTGGAGGAGCACTACTGGGACAAGGAGCTGGCGGCGTTGTTCGTCGGTGTCGAGGGTGTGCGCGATCCGGAAATCCTCAAACGGCTTTACGATCTCGGCGAGTTGCGCTTGCGCGAAATGGACGAAGCAGGCATCGATGTGCAGATTCTGTCCCATGGCGCGCCCTCGGCGCAGAGACTCGGCGGCGCCGACGCAGTCGAGCTGACGCGGCGCGTGAACGACCGGCTGCATGCCGTCGTCACGGCCAACTCGAGGCGGTTCGCGGGTTTTGCGGCGCTGCCGACGAGCGATCCGAAAGCGGCAGCCGACGAACTCGAGCGCACGACCAAGCTCGGCTTCAAGGGAGCGATGATCCACGGGCTCGCCAACGGTGTCTTTGTCGATGACAAGCGATTTTGGCCGATCTTCGAGCGGGCGCAGGCGCTCGATGTGCCCTTGTACCTGCATCCATCGCTACCGCTGCCGGCCGTCATGGACGCCTATTACAACGATTATGCCAAGGACTTTCCGATGGTGGTGCGGGCCGCCTGGGGCTACACGGTCGAGACGGCGACGCAGGCGATCAGGCTCGTGCTCGGCGGAGTATTCGATGCTTATCCTCGACTGAAGATCATTCTCGGCCATCTCGGCGAGACGTTGCCATTCCTGGTGTGGCGCGTGGATCACGCGCTTGCCCGCCCAGGCGCGAAGACGTTGAGTTTCCGCGAGGCCTTCTGCGGGCATTTCTACATCACCACCAGCGGCAACTTCTCCAACCCGGCGCTATTGTGCTGCGTTATGGAAATGGGCATCGACCGGATCCTGTTCGCGGTGGACTGGCCCTTCGTCGCCAACAAGCCCGCGGTGCAATGGATGGAGACCGTACCCCTGCGCGACGAAGACAAGGCGAAGATCCTCAGCGGCAACGCCAAGCGGCTGTTCGGGATGTAGCACTGTTCGGCGCGTGAACTTGCAGCGGGATTCGCGTGCCCCCATCTTCTGCGCGAAAGGTCACGCTGGGACGCCACGCAGTTGCCGCGTGCAGGCACGCAGTGTATTGGGTCGCGCATCTCGCTTTCAGGGGCCCGTAGCTCAACGGTTAGAGCCGACCGCTCATAACGGTCTGGTTGGAGGTTCGAGTCCTCCCGGGCCCACCACGCAGTCGTGTGCTACCGGAGATTTCCTGAAGGTGCACGAAAGGTCCCGAATTGGCGGGGATCTGTGCGACGGTTCGTTCTCAGAGACGGCACCGTTACAGTCGGCAGGTCGTTTCTGCACATTTTTCTCTGGCCCCGAAATCCCGTTTCCCGGAAACGGAGACCGCGAGAGGCAGAGACTCGGTTCGAATGCCGGTTACGCCGAAGGAAGTCCGAGCATCTGGTGCTGCCGAGACCACTCGGCGGACATGTCGGCGAGGCGCGCCACTCCCATGCCATGAGGCAGCCGCCCCGCGATGGCCGCTTGCACGAGATCGGGCGCCAGGAAGGCAAGCGAGAT
>VAZQ01000527.1 GCA_005883115.1 Alphaproteobacteria bacterium
AGCCTCCAGCCAGCGCTCGATGTAGAGAAGCACCCAAGGGCAGTCCGTATGTTTGCGGACCGCCTTGAGCAACAGCGCCCAATCGATGCTGTCGAAATAGCTCTTCACGTCGATATCGAGCACCCAGTCGTACCGCCAGCAACGCTGACGAGCCTTCCGGAGGGCATCGATCGCCGACCGGCCAGGTCGATATCCATAAGAGTCCGCATGGAAAATCGGTTCCAATCGGGGCTCCAGATACCGTTTGACGACCTCCTGGGCGATTCTGTCGCCGACCGTAGGAATTCCTAACGGCCGAGTCCGTCCATCGTCCTTCGGAATGTCGACCCGCCGTACCGGCGGAGGAAAATAGCTCCCTGAGGACATCCGGTTCCACAGCTTGTAGAGGTTGTTCGAAAGATCAGCCTCAAAGTCGGAAACCGACTGCCCATCAACTCCAGCCGCTCCCTGGTTGGCCTTCACCTTCTTGAAAGCTTCCCAGACTTCCCGTTTCGGAATGTCGAACGGCTTTGCCTTGTCCACAGAGCTCCTGCCGTTACCAGTTGGCTCTGGGCCACGGCTGAACAATGCAGCCCCTTCGGTCCGGTCCCATTACAGAACCTTCAACCCTACTATGGGCCACTCCGCCCCTGTGCCCCGCATCGGTACTCTGGTCCTTGCGGTTTCTGCCGCTTGGACGTCTCCCTTTACATCGGGGCGACAGGTTCTCACGTTCCGTACAAGAGCCTGATCCGGCTTCGCGCCGCTTACATGCCGGATGCCGCTCGGGCAGTCTTCAGGACAGCCCCCGAGCTTGTCCCGGGAGAAAATCACACCCCCAGTTTTGACATCGTCTATGGAATTTCGACACGTCATCAGCGGTTTGCTTGCGCTCGCCTCTCCGGACCCTACCTGACGGGATGTTGTCCCGCCTTTTGCTGCAACGCTCACTACCATCGCTCTTGACGATCGCAGCTTGCAGTGGTTTGAGGCCTGCACCTGACTGCCGGCCTCGAGGGGCCAACCCTCATCTCTTGGACAGCTCCACATCTCCCTTCTTTGGCGATGTGTTCGTGACACACCGATCTTGTTCCACTTGCTGGTGCCGGGCGGCAGGTGGCTGACCGCAATGTCGAGGTCGAGCTCGTTGGCCAGCGTCTGCAGTTCGCGTTTCCACTGAGGTGGACCCCGATCGTGAGACAGCCGGAGCCGTTTTCTAAGGTGTAGCCCGGCCGATTTCAGTACCGGCTCCGATCGCGCTTGGCGCGACGCTCATGACATTGCTTCTATCTTCCCCCTGGTCAATATCCATCCTGTGGTTGGCGGTTGTGCCGGTGGGGATGTGGGCGAAGGCGCAGCCGGTCGGCGAAGCCGATCGTCCACATATCCACGGGCATTCTGCTTCGTAGGCCTGACGCGGCGTGCGATAGCCCAGGCTCTGGTGCTGGCGCTCCTCGTTATAAAAGCCGAGCCAGGAGCCGATGCCGGCTTTGGCCTCGGCGACACTGGCATAGGCGTTGAGGTAGACCTCCTCGTATTTCAGGCTGCGCCACAGCCGTTCGACGAAGATGTTGTCCATGTAGCGGCCCTTGCCATCCATGCTGATGGTGATCGCATGGCGCTTCAGGGTGTCGGTGAAATCGTCGCTGGTGAACTGGCTGCCCTGGTCGGTATTGAAGATCTCGGGCCTGCCGTATTGGGAGAGCGCTTCCTCGAGTGCCTCGACACAGAAGTCGGCGCCGAGCGTGTTCGACAGCCGCCACGCCAGCACGGCACGGCTCACCCAGTCCATGATCACCACCAGGTAGAGGAAGCCCTTGGCCATCGGGATGTAGGTGACGTCCGAGCACCAGACCTGATTGACCCGCTCGATCGAGAGCCCACCCAGCAGGTAGGGGTAGATCTTGTGGGCCATCGCCGGCTTGCTCGTGTTCGGTCGTTGGTAGATTGCCACCAAGCCGGCGAGCCGCATCAGGCGCTGGACCCGTTTGCGATTGACGACATGGCCCTGGGTCGCCAGCCATGCTGCCATCCGCCGCGAGCCGTAATACGGCCGTGCCAAGTACTGCCGATCGATCAGCGCCATGATCGCGCAGTCTTCCTCGCTGATCTCAGCCGGCGGGCGGTAGACCGAAGCGCGGGAGACCGCCAACAGTCGGCATTGGCGCGATACCGGCAGCGCCGAAGCCTCGCGCTCGACCAGACCGCGCCGTTCCGCCCGGCTCATTTGCCGAGCTTTCGTGACAAAAAATCGTTTTCGACCTTCAGCTGGCCAATCTGCCGGTACAGAACATCAACCTGCGCTGCGCTGGCCGTATCCTCCGCCGCTGCGCCGCCACCTTCGAAAACGCTCGTCGCTCCGTCCAGCAGCTGCTTCTTCCAGGCGTAGATCTGGTTCGGGTGAACCCCGTACGCGCTCGCCAACTCGGCGACGGTCCGGTCGCCCTTGATCGCCGCCAGCGCCACCTTGGCCTTGAACGCCGCCTTGTGCTTCTTGCGTGTCTGCTTCATGTCCTGCTCCCGCGCGCCATCGGCGCTTCCTAGGGGCAGGGCTCCACCTTAACCAACTGTCTCGTTTTCGGGGTCCAGCTCAGACCACACTTCTGCGCCACTGGTTTTAGATTTCTGTGGAGGTCCTTCAGCTTTGTCGAGCGCCAAGAAGGCAGGCCGATCCGTTATAGAAAAATCGCGCCAAATGCCTAAATAAACAACAAACGGAGAAAGGGAGGACT
>VAZQ01000528.1 GCA_005883115.1 Alphaproteobacteria bacterium
CTGCTTTCGAAGCGGCTGAGATAATCCGGCTTGATCTGTTCGCCGTCGGTGGTCTTACGCTCGATTGGGATCAGCTCGTTGTCGACAAAACGCCGCAGCGTGGCTTTGAGCAGTCGCAGCTCTTCCGGCAATTCGAAATCCATCGACCTATGCTTCCTTCACGCCCTCCTGCCACAACACGCGCACGTCGACCGCGATCGCACCCACGCCGGGCTTGGCGGGGTCCGGTCCCGCGGCGCGTGGGCTCCCGTCAATGCTTCGCACGATCAGCGGATTGATCTCGATCTCCTTGACTCTCGCGCGGTGGTCGAGAAAGAACCGGCCGAGCGCGAGCGCCGCCGCCTCGAGCGCCGCGCGATCCGCGGCGAGACCGCCGCGAAAGCCGGACAGGCGGCGAGCCAACCGTAGGTCGTCGATCATCGCGGCAACCTCCTCGGGGCACACCGGAAGCAGACGCAAGGCCGCGTCGTTGACGAGCTCGACCAGCACGCCGCCGGAGCCGATGAGCAGCAGCGGGCCGTAGAACGGGTCGCTGCGCCCACCGACGATCGCCTCGACGCCATCGACCATTTCCTGCACCAGAAACCCATCGATGCGGACGGAAGGCTGCGCCGCGCGAATCGAGGCCGTTAATTCTTCGGCAGCCGCCTTCACCGCATCGCCATTTTGCAGGTCGAGCGCCACGCCGCCGACCTCGGTCTTGTGCAAGATATCGCGCGAGCGAATCTTCAGCGCGACCGGAAAGCCGATACGTTCGGCTGCGTTCGCAGCTTCGAAGGCGTTTGCGACCGCCTCGCTCTCGGGCAGCGCGATCCCGTAGCGTGCGAGCGTCGCCTGTAATGTCGCCGGCGAAACATCACTCGGTGGCGCAGGCGCCGGGGTCGCTGGCAGGCGGCCGCGTCGCGCGGCGTGAAACCACAAGCCGCCGAGCGCGCGGATGGTCGGTTCGATCCCCTGCAGGAATGGGAAGCCGGCCGCTTCGTGAAACGCGAGCTGTTCATCGCTTAACTGCTGAATGACGCGGCCGAAGGCCACGACCGGCTTGTCGGTTTTGTCGAGCAGTTGCCGCAGCGCAGCGGGATCGCCCCACGGCTCGCCCGTTCGCGGCATGGGCGAGGTCCATGCCACCATGTCAATATTGGGATCCCGCGCCGCACTCTCGCACTGTTTGGCGGCGACCTCGAGGGTCGAGGGGATGCCGACATCGAGCGGATTTCTCGGCGTGATCCCTGCCTGCATCAGCGGCAGCAGCGCCGCCTTGGTCTCCTCGGTGAAGTCGGGAATGGTGGCGCCCTCGGCCTCCGCATAGTCGTAAAGCAGATCGACCGTTGCTCCCGAGTTGGTCACGAAGCCGATGCGCGGCCCTTTCGGCGACCGGCCGCCTTCGAACGCGAGCGCGGTTTCGATAAGATCGTCGAGCGAGCGGTGATTGACGATGCCGTAACGCTCGCACATGGCGAGATAGGCGGCGTAGTCGCCGGCGATGGCGCCGGTGTGCGACTGCGAGGCGGCCTGCGATTGCACCGTGGCGCCGGTCTTGATGGCAAGGATCGGTTTGCCCAGGGCAAGCGCGCGGCCCGCCGCGTGCATGAACGCCTGCGGGCGGCGAATGCCTTCGACGAAGAGGACGATCTGGCGCGTGTGCGGGTCGTCGACGACGAAATTGAGATAATCGGCAAGGCCGAGATCCGGCTCGTTGCCCGACGTGATGCAATAGGAGTAGCGAAGCCCCCGCTCGGCCGCAGCTTTCATCCAGAATTGCAGCAGCCCGCCGGACTGGAAGATGCAGGCGACCGAACCCGGCGCAAGCCGGCACAAGTCCGTGTTGGGATAGCCGAACAGGCGCTCGCGATAGGAGTAAGCGCCCATGCAGTTCGGACCGGCTACCCGCAGGCGGCTCTTCGCCGTGAACTGCTCGAGCCAGGTTCCGCGTGCCTTCGACTCCGGCGCGTCGCCGTCGCCCAGCATTGAGGCGTAGACAGTAGCGGAGCCGACTCCTCTCTCCTCCGCGGCGGTGAGTACGTCGGCGACCGCGGGCGCCGGCACGATGACCAGCGCATGGTCGACCGGCTCGGGCAGATCGCGCAGCGAGGGGAAGCAGCGTTGGCCAAAAACTTCCTTCTGTCGCGGATTGACGAGCGCAATCCGACCCGGATAGCCGAACTCGCGCAAGTTCCTGAAAATCTCGCTCGGCCAGCGGGCGCGCTCGGAGGCGCCGACAATGGCGAGCGACTTGCCCGCAAGTGTCGTGGCGACTGAACGGAATAGGCTGGCGCTTGTTGCCTGCGTGCTCGCTACATCCCGTTCCCGCGCCTGCATCCGTCTTTTTTAGGACCTCGCCCTCATGCGGTCAAAGCCGGCTGCCGCGGTTTGATGTGCGCTACACCGACGGAATCGCCTTCAATAAGGGAAACCACTGGCCGATCAGCGTCGGCGGCCAGGGCACGGCCATAAAATAATCGAAGGCGAACCAGATGAA
>VAZQ01000118.1 GCA_005883115.1 Alphaproteobacteria bacterium
CGATGATGCCGCCCAGCGTGCGGTGCATCAGCCAGCCGATATAGGTCGCAAGTTGTTGCGCCTCGGGGCCCGGCAGCAGCATGCAATAGTTGAGCGCATGCAGGAACCGTTGCTCCGACACCCAGCGCTTCTCCTCGACCAGAATGCGATGCATGACCGCGATCTGACCGGCGGGGCCGCCGAAGCTGAGCCCCGCGACTTGCAGCCAGGTCAGGAACGCCTCGCGTAGCGAGACGCCGTGATCGAGTTGAGACCGCGCTTGTCCGACGGAGAGCTCAGCCAATTGTGTGCCTCACTTGCCGGGTTGAATTTCCGAGTCGTGGCACATTCCAACAGGGTTCCTATCGCCGCCTCTTCCGGAAGTACTCGTAGAGATCGTTGAATACCTCGGTCCCGCGTGCGATCCGCTGCGCATCGTCGCTGGTCGTGGCGCCGATACCCTCAATCAGCGTCCGTCCTTGAGGTCGATGTCGTGGATGATCTCGGCGATGGCGCGCAGCGCTGCATCCTTGAGGCCGCATCGATGGAGCAGCACCTCGAAGGTGCATTTGTCGCCTTCGTGCGTGAATTCGGCCTCGAACATGTCGAAACGCAGCTCGTCTTGCTTCGACCGATAACCCTTGCCGGAGACGAATTTGAACCGGGCCTCGGGATCGATGAAGCGGCGTATCA
Source organism: Alphaproteobacteria bacterium (assembly GCA_005883115.1). Taxonomy (GTDB): domain Bacteria; phylum Pseudomonadota; class Alphaproteobacteria; order Rhizobiales; family Xanthobacteraceae; genus VAZQ01. The sequence continues at coordinate 673 of VAZQ01000118.1, forward strand.
GCCAAGCGCTGGCGATGCGGTCGATATAGACGCCCTCGCGCGTGACCCAGGTCCGGTTGCGAAGCGTTTCCGGCGAGCTCGCCGCAGATTGAGTGGTCTCTTTGCCTTTCACGACGCCGTCCTCGTTCAATCGCGCCTCTAGCGTTCGGATCGTCTCTTCCGCCGTTTCGCGGCCGATGGCGCCGAAGAAATCGATCGCGACGATGTCGGCGAGACGTTTGCGCAAGCGAGCGACCTGGGCACGAACATCCGCGAGCGCAGAACTCTTGGGGGTAGGACGCAGCACCTTCGCCAAGGCACGCGCGTCCTTGACCAGTTGCGCGTAATCGGCATCGCGGGCCTTGTCGAATAAAGCGCGGATCTCCTGGTCGGAGAGGCCGTCGATCAGGCGCGCCTCGCAGATCAAGGCTTCGCCGCCTCCTTGTTCGATCTCGCGCAGCAGCCACTCGAAATCCTCTTGCGTCTCCTCGTTCATGGGCAGCACGTGCACGGCATTTTTCACGGCGATGGCGCCGATGCCCTGCAGCCGGCGCCAAATCTTGACGCGCAGATATGCGGGTTTCGCCGGGATCTGGTGGATGAGCAGGAGCCAGCTATGCGCCAGCACCGCGGATGTTGCGACGTTCATGCAGTCGAGACTGTATCAAGCGCACAAGCAGGTGCAACATATGTATCATCAACTTCCTGTGTAGCATAACGGCGACGGCACGGGCGCGCCGTACAGACAAACCATCGCGGCTTGAAAATGAGAGCGCGGCGCGGTCAATCCCGGCGCAGCTTCTTTGGATCGCCGCCGCAATAGAGATAGAGCGCGTCGTAGAGATGCCGCTCGCGGCGGATCGTTTCGTGGTCGTCGTAGCCCTCTGCGGCGGCGAGCCGCTTGAACCCTTCCGCGATCGCCTCGAGGCCAGGTGATTCGGGCGTAAGATCGCGCCGCGGCGTGTCGGCCCCGCGCACAATCAAAGCCAGCCGGCGGACGGCCTCGTCCTTGACGTTGTACTTTTTCACGATCGCGTCGAACGAACATTCCTCGCCATGGTGACCGAGCTCGACGCCGGCAACGTCATAGGGAATGGCGCCGGACTTGCGCGCAACGGCTTCGACCTCTCCACCCGGAACGAACAGGAATTCCGCATCGCGATCGACAAACGTGCGAATGAGCCAAGGACAGGCAACGCGGTCGACCTTCACATTGGCGCGTGTCACCCATTTCATCGCTGCCTCCGGCGGTTTGAAACCATGATTAGGATCGCAGATCGGGCCCGAGTCCGTCCGGGGTCTTCAGTCCCCAGGATTTCGACCGTTTGGCGTTTCGCCGAACGGGTTTGTTTGGCCGGTTCGTCGAGATCGCCCAACGCATAATGCCTTACCTTTATAGGATGTATCATCGACTTTCAAGCCCGCAACACATGTATCATATTATGAGAAATTCTAAGGCTGGCACTAGAAACGATGCTTTGTAGATATCGCCTACAAGGGCTATTTCGACGGCACCAGGAGCCCGGGACGCTGAGTCCCGCCGCAACCAAGGAGCCATGAAAAATGCTACGAAACCCTCCATTCAGCATGGGCGCAAGCTCGCAAGAGCAATATCGCTACTCACCGTCTGTTTGGCCGTCACTCACGACCCTGCGCACGATGTGCGAGGCATTGCACGAAGGTCTTGCCGTGCATCGGGAGTACGAGGCGCTCAGATCGAATGGGTTTGCGCATGATGCGGCGCTGCGTCAGGCGCTCGCAATCGGTGCTGCGCCTTCGCAGCCGGCGCGAGATGAGCGCAGTGCTCGCGATAAAGGTGCTGCGCCTTCGCTGCCGGCGCGAGATAAGCGCAGGGCCTGCGATAAAAGCCACGCGCGCTGCGCGCGGCATGCGTATGTCGGACATTAGGCTACGTCAGTGGGGATTACTTGAGTCTTGCAAGGAAGTAGGCAAGGTCGACGAGATCGTCGTCCTTCATTGCATATACGACTTCCGACATTTGCGCGTCGTAGCCCCTGCGCGTGTTGTCCTTGTAAGCGCGCAACGACTTTAGCAAGTAATCCTCGCGTTGCCCGGCGAGACGCGGGACGTTCTCAACACCTTGGTAATTCGATTGATGGCAGAAGTTGCAACGGTTCGCTTGCGCAAGCGCGCGCCCTCTGTCCATGCGAGCCGGATCTGGTGTGTCAGAGATCGGTTCGGGTGCCGGCAATTTTGCAATCATATCCGAAAGCGCGCGCAGATCGCCGTCGCTTAGCCCAACAGTCTGTTGGTTCATAGGCTCGGTGAGGCGCAGCTTGTCTCGAAACATGACCAACTCGACCAAGGTATAAAGCGCCGGCTGTGCACCCAATGAAGGTACTTCGGGCAGCTGTGATTGCCCCTTCTCGCCATGGCACTCAAAGCAAGTAGGCACGCGCTCCTGCAGCGACTGCGCGCAAACGGGAAATCCGGCCATGACTGCGAGGATGGCCCCCATTCCTGCTTTCAGCAGATTTCCCTCAATCGAGAACATTCGAAATGACCTGACTTCGCGAACATGTCTCCGGGTTGACTCGCCGCCACCACCAAAACTGGCCTTCTGCTGGATCCCCCTTGGAAGAGGGCGGTTCTGGGCGGCGGCGCCGAGTACTTTGGAACACGTGCCAGCTCGGCTGAGTTGAAAAGCTACGACCGGTGCGACTCGCTTCAAGAGGTCCGTGATGCGAAGCATTTTGGCGCTTATGGCCAGCGTATATGTAATTATCTCCACAGCCGCGGCTCAAGCCCCATCTGGCGCCGCCGCAAAATCCGAACTTCTCTCGATGGATCAACAGATCAAGATCGGTCAGCTCATCACAAAGCGGACTCCGCCGCTCACAAGCGCCGCCTTTTTGATTGCCATCGACCGCATCGTTCCTGCCGAGATCCAACTTCAGCCGTTGCCTGCTGAAGCGGAACGACTGGCACCGCAATTGCACGGGTTCGGCTACGTCGTTGTCGAGGAGCAGATTGCGCTCGTCGATCAGCGCACGCGCAAGGTCGCCTTTGTCTTTCCGCGCTGGGCTGAATAGCTGGACCAGCCCGATTTTCCGACGCTGCCTGACGCGATCCTTGGTGCTGGAACGTGGCGCGCAACCAACATTTGCGGGCCTGGGCTAAGGCCGATAGGCCGGCGAAACCATGAGAATTTCTAAGGCGAGTACGAGAAACGATGCTTTGTGGATATGGCGGATAGGCTTTATTTGCAGGGCTCCAAACGCGGAACCTCAGTGACCGCAATAACTAGGAGCCATGAAAAATGTTACGAATCCTCAACGCTGCACCAAGCTTGGGCGCAGCCCCTCAAGAGCGACATCGCTCACCGCCTAACTCGCTGGTAGCCCTGCGAGCGATGGGCGCGGCGCTGCACGAAGGGCTTGCCATGCATCGTGAGTACGAGGCGCTCAGATCGAAGGGCGTTGCGCATGATGCAGCGCTGCATCAGGCGCTCGCAATCGGCCCTGCTCCCTCGCGTCAGACGCGGGTCACGATCGCTCCGCTCTATTTCGCCGGCAAGGCATAGAGCACGGACCCAAAGCATCGCAGCGATGCCGCCACGCAGCTCACCAGCTCAGCGAGCGACTCGTGCGGGCGGCCGCGACTTCGATTTCAGCCGATTGAGTCGGCGGAGATCTTCGGCGGCCTCGGCCAAAAGCCAATCGCTGAAGGCGACAATCTTCGGCAGTTTCGCGACTGCTTTCGAACAGACGATCCAATACGCGTAAGACGCCGGCATGGCGGCATCAAATGGGCGCACGAGACGGCCGCCGATCAGGTCCCATGCGGCAAGCGCGGTGCGCGCGAGCGCGATGCCCTGTCCATCGACCGCCGCATCGATCGCCATGCTTGCGTGATTGAGAATCGGACCGCGCGAAGGGTCCACGCCCTGAACGCCGGTAAAGTCGAGCCATTGGCGCCAACCTTGCCGCTCGCTGACGTGCAGAAGCGTGAATCGGCCGAGATCCGAGGGCATCCGGAGCCGATTGCGGCCATCAAGAAGCTTCGGACTGCAGACTGGAAACAGCTCTTCCGTGCAGAGGCGAATGACGTGGAGTCCGGGGGCGGTTCCGTCGCCGTGGCGAATGCCAAGATCGATGTCCTCGCGCGAGAAGTCGACATGTTGCGGGGTCGCACTGATCCTGAGATCGATCTCGGGGTGAACCTCGGCGAAGCGGCCCAATCGATGCACGAGCCACTTCGCTGCAAAATTCGGCGAGGTGGTGACAGTAAGCGCGCCGCCGCGCTGGCGTTGCAGTAACCGCTCGGTTCCTTCACCGATGCGGTCGAAAGCGTCTCGGATGACGATGAGGTAGGCACGGCCCGCCTCGGTGATCACCAGCCGCTGTCGTTCGCGGTTGAAAAGCCTCAATCCGAGCTCGGCCTCGAGCGCCTTGACCTGATGGCTGACTGCGCCTTGCGTCACGCACAGCTCTTCCGCCGCGCGGGTGAAACTCTCGTGGCGGGCCGCAGCCTCGAAGGCTTTCAGGGCATTGAGCGGGGGCAAGCGGCGAGGCATCGGCCGACATCATGAGAAAAACTGCGGCAGGCTAGAGAAAACATGGTTTGTCTGCAATGCAAATTCAGCCTGTCCTGGCGACAGATTCATCCCGCGAAAGTCACCGCCATGACCGACGTCGTCGTACTTGGTTTCCCACGCAGCACCTATGTCCATATCGTCCGGCTGGTGCTCGCCCAGAAGGGCGTTGCCCACAGCTTCCGCGATCTCGAACCGGAGATGGGCTCTGCCAGCCACCTCGCGTTGCATCCGTTCGATCGCGTCCCGATCCTTCAGCACGGCGATTTTACGCTCTACGAAACCAGCGCAATCGCGACCTATGTCGATGAAGCGTTCGAAGGGCCACCCTTGCAGCCCAACGACGTCCGGGCACGCGCGCGCATGAACCAGTGGATCAGTTCGGTCAATTCCTACTACTACCCGTACATGATCTATCATGTCACGCACGAGCGACTGGTGTTCCCGGAGCTGGGAATTGCCAGCGACGAGAAAGTGGTTGCTCACGCACTGCCCAAGGTCCAGCGCGCACTCGAGGTTCTGGAGAAGGCGCTTGGCCACGGAGCCGATTACATTGTTGGCAGCGAGCTCACGCTCGCAGATTTCTTCATGCTGCCGAGCACGTATGCTTTCGGTCTGACCGAGGAAGGCAAGGCGATCTATCCAAAATATCCTTCGTTTTGCGAGTGGCGCGCGCGTATGGAAGCCTTGCCGACCGTCAAGCGCTTTCGTGCCTCCCTTCCTCCGCGCAACCCTATTGAGCACGCCCGCAAGTGGGGTGTTTCGCACCGCCCTAAATATTGACGGGCAGCGAGGCCCATTGCGCGCTTGCCGCGCAGTCGCTACATCCCCGCCGGCGATCGCCACGATCGCTTCGAGGCTGACCCATGCGCGCGGAAGTGCAAAACCTCGTCGATGAGATCAAGCAGTCGATCGGGCTGCTGAGGAGGCATCTTTGACGTCGAGAAGGCGCGTGCGCGGCTCAATGAACTGAACAAGCAGGCCGAAGACCCCGCGCTTTGGAACGACCAGCAGCGGGCGCAGCGCGTCATGCAGGAGCGCACCGCGCTCGAGGACCAGCTCACCGGTATCGGTCGCATCGAGCAGGAGCTCGACGACCAGCTCACCATGATCGAGCTCGGCGAGGCCGAGAAAGACCAGAAAGTCATCGCCGACGCGGAAGCGGCGCTGCAAAAGCTCAAGGGGCAGGTCGAGCGGCGCGAGCTCGAGGCGCTGCTATCCGGCGAGGCCGACGCGAACGATAGCTATCTCGAAGTCCACGCCGGCGCCGGCGGAACGGAAAGCCAGGACTGGGCCAGCATGCTGCTTCGCATGTATACGCGCTGGGCCGAGCAGCACGGCTACAAGATCGAGTGGCTGGAAGAGACGGAAGGCGAGGGGGCTGGCATTAAATCGACAACCGTTCAGATCAAGGGCCGCAACGCGTTCGGCTGGCTCAAGACCGAGAACGGCGTGCATCGCTTGGTGCGCATCTCGCCGTTCGATGCCAACGCGCGCCGGCACACCTCGTTCGCCAGCGTCAACATCTATCCGGTGGTCGACGACCGCATCCACATCGACATCAAAGAGTCGGACGTGCGGGTCGACACGATGCGGGCCGGCGGCGCCGGTGGGCAGCACGTCAACAAGACGGAATCGGCGGTGCGCCTCACTCACATCCCGACCAATATCGCGGTGGTGTGTCAGAACGACCGCTCGCAGCACCGCAATCGGGCGCAAGCCTGGCAGATGCTGCGCGCGCGGCTCTACCAGCGTGAGTTGAAGCGGCGTGAGGAGAAGGCCGCCGCCGAGCAGGCCGCCAAGACCGACATCGGCTGGGGCCATCAGATCCGCTCCTACGTGCTGCAGCCCTACCAGATGGTCAAGGATCTGCGCACCGGCGTGCAGACTTCGAACACTGGCGCGGTGCTCGACGGCGACCTCGACCAGTTCATGCAGGCGGCGCTGGCGCAGAAGGCTTTCGGCACGGGGCCGAAAGAGGTGGAGGACGTGGAGTAGGAGACGGGCTCTGCGGAGCAGCGTTCGTGCGCGCCCACACAACCTTTACGAGGTCCGTCGACAACCGGGTGCGTTCCTGAAACGAGTGGGCCGCCTCACAACGTGCCGTCGAGTCTCTCTGCCGCGCGCAGGAATTTCTGCGGATCAACCGGCTCGCCTTTGAGCCGCGTCTCGTAGTGCAGGTGCGGACCGGTCGAGCGGCCGGTCGAGCCGATCTTGCCCACGATCTGTCCGCTCTTGATCGACTGGCCAACGCGCACATCGATCGAGGAGAGGTGGGCGTAGCGCGTGGAGAGCCCATTGTGGTGATCGATATCGACGACCCGGCCGTAGCCGCCGCTCCAGCCGGCGGCGACCACCGTGCCATCGGCGGTGGCGCGCACGGGATCGCCAGTCTCGCCGTGCAGATCGAGGCCCGTATGCATCGCCGGCGTGCCCAGGAACGGATCGGTGCGCACGCCGAAGCCCGATTGTAGCTCGATGTCGCCGTCGACCGGCTTTCGCACGGGAAGGGTGCCGAGCGTGCGCGTGATCCGAGCAATTTGCGCGCGCGCGGTCTGGATGCGATTGAGCTGCGGCTCGAAGCCCGGCGCCTCCTTGGTCATATGCGCAGGCACGAATGGCCCGCCGACTGCGCCGTCACCACTGGGTTTGCCGAGATCGAGCCCGAGCTCGGCCAGGACGCCGCGTATGCGCCGCGCCTTTGCATCGTAATTCTCGGCCATCGAGCCGACCATCGCCGCCTGGCGCTTTTCGAGGCGGTCGAGGGAAGCAAGCAAGCGCTCGATCGCGCCGCCAACACCGCCTGCGCTCTTGGCAAGAATCCCGGTGCGTGAATCGCTGCCCCGATCGAGCGGAATCACCATGGCTCCCTTGTCCCGCGCCGGCTTCGGCGCATTCGCCCGCGGTTCGCCGCTTGAGCCACCGCGCGCCGGCTGCCTGATCGCACCGGTGATGTCTCCGAGGCCGTTGAGCGCGCTGGCACGCGACTCCAATGCCGCTTGCCGTCGCAGAATTTGCTCGAGCTTCTTTTCGTACGCCTCCTGGTCGATCAACTGGCGACTCGAGAAGCGGTCGATCTGGGCGCGCAGCTCAGCGATGCGGTCTTCATAGGCAAACTGCATCTCTGCGTGCCGGGCGATGAGTTTTGCGAGCACGTCTTCGCGGAAGGCGAAATAGGTGCCGGTGATGATGGTCCACACCGCCAGGACCACCAGCGTGCCGGTGACGATCCAGAAGGCGATGGGTCCAAGGCGTAGCTGGGGCCGGGTCTCGGCGCGGCGCAACTGCGCCGGCGGCCGCATTCGGGAGTCGTGCGGCCGGCTGCAATCATCGCGGTACTGAGAAGGCGACCGACGAAACATTGACGCATCCCTGCCGCTTGCCTAGCCGACTGCTCTTACGCCTGCGCTAACTTGGGCCACTTCAAAGCGGCACGGTTAATTTTCAGGAATCACATGTGGCGGAGATGGAGGCGACAGAAGGACGCCCTCAGGGGACCAAGCGCGGCGACAGAGAAGCACAACCCGAGATGGTGTTTCCTCGCGTCTTGTCCCACCTGACGGCGCGGTCGCTGCAGACCCCCTTGCCGGGCGCGGCGCAATCGGGCGAAAAATTCGAGAAATCAATGACTTCCAGTGCATAGCGGCTATTGATAGGAAAGAGCTGACCCGGGCTGGAAATGCATCGGCCAAATCATGGCGCTGCCCCTTCAGAGGCGGGCTGTATCGACGTGCGCAGTCGCTCAAGCGCCTTCCTTTCGTCCCTTTCCCGGCTTTCAATGAGTGGTTGAAAGTGCCGCCAAGTCGACCGTTGCGCCGGGGACTTGTCGACGGCGGCAGGGGGCCGGTTCGCCACAGCAGTCGCGTCGCCGCGCGGGGCGGAATCGGTGGTCGAGGGGACGCCAAGTCGGGGCATGGCGCGCGGGCAAGCTTATCCTAGTCTGGAGGCTCTCCGAAACCTTGAGGCGAGCCTCAAGGAACACTTTTGCCCGCATAATGCATCGGCGCAGGCTGACACCGACACGGCTCGCGCCTCGCCATCCCAGCTGAGCCGACCGACCTGCGGCAAAATCCGAATGCTGCTGCACGCCTGGTGTCCGCGGCTGCGCAAATTCGCGCTTGTCAGCGGGACGCTGGGCGGCGCGGTGATGCTCGCGCTGTTCGCGCTGTGGTGGCGGCTCTCCAGCGGCCCGATCGAGCTCGATATCGCCACCCCATGGCTGACCGCGGCGATCAAGGAAAATTTGGGTGCCGGGCACGAGGTCGAGATTGGCGGCACCCAACTCGAGCGTGACGCGAAGAAGGGACGCACGTCGCTGCGCATTCGCGACATCGTGGTGCGCGATGCCGACGGCACCATCGTCGCCAGCGCCCCGAAGGCCGAAGTCGGCATCTCTGGCGTGAGTCTTCTCCTCGGTCGCATCCGCGCCGAGCGCTTGAGCTTGGTCGGCGCCGAAATGGCGGTGCGCATCGAATCGGACAGCAAGCTCACGGTTTTCGCCGGCAGCAACAAGCGCCCCTTTGTCACCGCTTCGGCCGCCTCGGCGCCAGCGCCGTCGCAGCCGATCCGCTCCCCCGCAAACGCCGAGCGCGCAGCCGCAGCGGCGAGGCCGGAGCCGCCCGCCTCGGCCGCTCCCCTCGCTCCAGCCGCGCCCGCAAGCGTCCGCAGCAGCGTTCCCGATCTCGCCGCGCTGATCGCCTGGATCGAGCGTCTCGACGCGAGCGGGCTCGATGGCCGCGAGCTCACCGAGATCGGGTTGCAAGGCGGCAATCTCACCGTCGACGACCAGCGCAATGGCAAGCAATGGACGTTTACCAATATCGATTTGAGCGTGACGCGACCGAAGGGGGGAGGCATCGCGGTCGCGCTCGGCTCGCACAGCCTCGAGCGGCCTTGGCACCTGCGCGCGGCGATGACGCCGGGCCAGCAGGGTCACCGCATCATCGATATCGAAACACAAAAACTTTCGACCAAAGACGTGATGCTCGCCATGCGGTTGAACGCGGATCAATACGAGGCCGACCTGCCGCTGTCCGGCCGCATCCGCGCCGATGTCGGTCCCGATGGCATCCCGTACATGCTGGACGGGCGCATCGTGGTGGAGAAGGGCCTCATCGTTGATCTCGACGATCCGCTGGTGCGCGTTCCAATCGATCGCGCCGAGATCAGTCTCGATTGGGATAAGAGCCGGCGCGCGCTGGTCGCGCCGTTCCAGGTCGTCTCCGGCGGCACGCGCATCACGCTGCTGGCGCAGTTCGAATCGCCGCACGATGGCAGCGGCATCTGGGGTCTGCAAATCTCCGGCGGCGGCGCGGTGCTGGCGTCCGCGCCGGTCGACCCGCACGCGCTGGTTCTCAACCGCGTCCTGCTGCGGATGCGGATCAATCCCGCCAAGCAGCGCATCGATCTCGACCCGAGCGAGGTAGGCAATACGGATCTCGGCATCGCGCTCACCGGTAGCCTGGATTTCTCCGGCGACGATCCGCGAGTCACGCTTGGATTTGCGAGCACGCGCATGTCGGTTGCGGCCATGAAACGGCTATGGCCGGTCACGGTGGCCTCGAAGGTGCGCGCCTGGGTCGTCGACCATGTCCAGGCTGGCACGATCGAACGCATCGACATCTCGACCAACGCCCCTTGGTCTACGCTCAAGTCGAGCGGGCCGCCCGTTCCCGACGATGGCTTACTGATCCAGCTCACCGGGCACGGCGGCGAAATGCGCCCGGTCGAAGGCCTGCCGGCCATCCGCGATGCCGACGTCAACCTGCACATTTCCGGTCGCACGGCCGTGATCAATATCGGCCGCGGCAACGTCGACATATCGTCTGGCCGCAAGCTCTCGATCACCAACGGCGTCTTCGAGGTGCCCGACACCTTCCCGAAGGCGCCGCCGGCGAAGGTCCGCTTCCGTCTCGATGGGTCGGTGCCGGCCGCGGTCGAACTGTTGAGCATGCAACGGCTGCGCGACTTTTCGGGCGCGCCCATTGAGGCTTCGACCAGCCGCGGGACACTGACCGCGCAGGTGACACTCGCGCTGCCGCTCAAGGAGGATCTGGCGCCCGGCTCATCGCTCTACACGGTCAACATGGATATCGCGAACTTCGCCGCCGAACGCATGGTCATGGGGCAGAAGGTCGAGGCCGCGCTGCTCAAGGTGAGCGCCAATAATCTCGGCCATTGGATCAGGGGCGACGTCAAGATGAACGGCGTTCCCAGCGTGCTCGACTACCGTAAACCACGCGACGGTGATGCCGACGTCCGCGTCCAGGCCACGCTCGACGAGAACGCGCGCAGTAAGTTCGGCTTCGATCTCGGCGGCGTTCTCACCGGGCCGGTGCCGATCAAGCTCAGCGGACGCGTTGCCGCAAACGACGGCGACAGCCGCTTTGCCGTCGAGGCCGATCTCACGCAGTCCAAAGTGGACAACCTCCTGCCCGGGTGGGTGAAGCCTCCGGGCCGCCCCGGTCGCGCAACGTTCACGCTGATCAAGCAGCCGCCGGCAACCCGGATCGAGGACCTAGTGGTCGAAGGGGCGGGAACTTCGGTCAAAGGCACGCTCGAGGTTGATGCCTCGGGCGATGTCGTTTCTGCAAATTTCCCCGTCTTTGCCGTTTCGGACGGCGACAAGGCGACGCTCAAAGCGGAGCGCGGCGCCGATGGCGCGTTGCGGGTGAGCGTACGCGGGGATGTCTATGACGGACGCGGCTTCGTCAAATCGACTCTGACCGGCCCTGCCAACAGCAAACAAAAGACCGACAAGGACGTCGATCTCGACATCAAGATCGGCACCGTGGTCGGGTTCAACGGCGAGACGCTACGCGGGCTCGATCTGCGCCTGTCGCGGCGCAGTGGCGTCATCACGAGTCTCGCATTGAACGCCAAGCTCGGGCGCGATGCGCCGCTCACCGGCGATCTGCGCGGGCGCGGCAGTAACGGCCGGCAACTTGTCTTCATCGAGAGTAACGACGCCGGCGCCTTCTTCCGCTTCACCGACATGAATTCGAAGGTTGCCGGCGGCGCGATGTGGGTCGCGCTCGATCCGCAGAGCGCGGATCTGGCGCCCCAGGAAGGCATTCTCAACATTCGTGACTTCGTCGTGCGCGGCGAAGCGGCGCTCGAGCGCGTCGCTGCCGCTCCGGAGCAAGCCGGCGGCGGATCGCCCGGCGTCCAGTTCTCTCGACTGCGGGTCGAGTTCACGCGTTCGCTCGGGCGATTCACCATCCGCGACGGCCTGCTCAAGGGACCTACGATCGGCGGCACGGTTGAGGGCTATATCGACTATCATCGCGACGAGGTGCGCATGCGCGGCACCTTCGTTCCGCTATACGGGCTCAACAATATGTTCGGGCAGCTTCCGATCGTCGGGCCGTTCCTGGGCGGCAGACCTATGAGGTGGTCGGCCCGCCGAGTACGCCGGTGCTGCGCGTCAATCCAATCTCCGCGGTGGCGCCGGGCTTGCTGCGCAAATTCTTCGAGTTCCCGGGCGGCAATGCTCCCATGCCGGCGCAAAGCTACGCCGAGCCAGCTGGCCGGTATTAGGACGGAGGCCCTCGCCCGTAAGGACCGGATCTGAGGACAGGCTTATACCGGCCGCAACAAGACGTGCCGTTTCTTGCCGAGCGAAAGCTTGATTACGCCCTGCGGTGTGAGGTCGCGCGCCGTGAGCATCATCTTCTCGTCAGCAACCGCGACGTCGTTGACCTTGAGACCCCCGCCCTTGATCTGCCGGCGTGCCTCGCCCTTCGAGGAGACCAAGCCGACGTGTACGGCAGCATCGAGGACGCTGAGGGGTTCTAGCTTCCCACTCGGAATTTCCACCGTCGGCAGCGTCTCGGCGAGCGCGCCTTCCTCGAACGTGCGCCGGGCGGTTTCCGCCGCCTGCTCGGCGGCGGCACGGCCATGCAGCAGCGCGGTTGCCGCAGTCGCC
>VAZQ01000529.1 GCA_005883115.1 Alphaproteobacteria bacterium
AATGAAAGAGGAGAAGATGGAGCGAAAGAACAGCCAACCCGGCAAAAATGTCAGTCAGCAGCGTGCTGCAGAGCACTGATACTGCAGTAAAGAGCGACAGGCCCGTGACGACAACAACCAGCCGCCACGGCCCGGTGCCAAGTCCAAACGCCCTTAGCGCCAGCCAAATCACCCAGATGGTGCATCCGGACTGGAGGACGAGCTCAGGCCAGAAATGAAATCCCTCCCCGAGATGGAGAAAGAGACCGAATAGCGTCGAACGGCTCGGCACGAGGTAGCCCTCATACCAGCGGGCAAGATAGCCCCCGGTGTCGTATTGCAGCAGCGGATAGCCATTCCACAGCGCTGGGGCGAGCAAGCTCACGAGGCACACCAGCGCTGCCGCTAAATGGGTTACGCGGACTGCTCTTTGCCCGCGTAAGGCAATTGCCATCTCGGTCATATGACCTCCCGGGCGAGGGCTCTTCTGAGGCGAGAAGCTGCCTCGGTATCTATCCTCCTGGATCGAACCTGACCGTCCGATGAACAACACCTTTGATCCCGCCAAAGCTTGGAGGGTAAAGGGATGGGGGCTAGGTTTGGATCCGGGGCTCATTCGACCGCAGGCCGCGCATTGTTCTCCAAAGCGAGACTGATCACGCTTGTGAATTTCCCGCTCGGGGGCGCAGTCAGCTTATTACTCTGGCGTTCGCTGGACTGGCCCCTGATCGGCGATGCCACGATTTTCCACTTCATTGCCGATGAGATGCGAACTGGCGCGATGCCTTATCGCGACATTTACGACGTCAACATGCCCCTGATCTACTTCATCCACCTGGCGGTCGTGGCGATCGGCGGCATGAGCGATGTTGCCTGGCGCGCATTTGATCTGGCTTCGGCCGCTGTCATGTCTGGTTTGATTCTGATGCTGGTATGGCGCGCGGGACGTGCCTTGGCGATCCATGCCGCGCTTATCGCACTGATAGTCCATCTCCTGCTCGGTCCCTATTCTGCCGGGCAGCGGGACTATCTGATGTCGATCGTGGCCCTGGGAGCCGCCTTGCTATCGATCAGGGCAGCGGAAAATTCACGGCACCGGCGGATTAACCTTTTGCTGACCGGCGCGATCGCAGCGATCGCAGCATCGATTAAGCCGACCGCCGTGCTGCTGTTGGCGCTCCCTGCGATCGGAATGGCCCGGCTGCGTTGGCATGACGCGATTTGGACCGTGATTGGTGCCGCCACAGTAGGACTACTGATGATCGGACTATTGGCCGCACTCGGTGCATTCTGGGGTCTCATCGAAATGGTGCAACGGCTGATGCCGCTCTATGCATCATTAGTGCCGCTCTATGCATCATTAGGTTCGCGCCCGCTTTACGACATCCTCGGCGATACCGCAGTTTGGCTGGCGCCGACGGGGGGACTCGCGCTTGCTGCCATGCTGAATGTATCGGCACCCAAACCACCGCGGTCGCGCATCATGATCGCCCTGACGGTGTTCGGCGTCATTCATTTGCTCGCTCAACGTAAAGGCTGGTTCTATCATGTATATCCCTTGGGGATTGGACTGACTTGTTGGGGCGCCTATAGCCTTGCCTCACTCTCGATGCGCCGCTCGGTCCTATGCGTGATCGTCACCGCTGCGACGCTCGTATGGCTGGTACCGGGAGCGCTGACGCAAGCAAGATCATACCCAGCCTTGCGCGCTGCTTCGGCCATGCAACTTGCCCTCGAAAGCCGGTTGCCGCGCGGCGCGAGAGTTCAGGTGCTCGACGCGGACAATGGCGCCTTCCTGGCCATGACACGGGCTGGGATGCATCACGCCACGCCGCACATCCAATGGTTCTCTCTTTTGCTTGCCGCGAAGCCCGTTCGGGAAAAATTCATCGGCGCGCTCGA
>VAZQ01000530.1 GCA_005883115.1 Alphaproteobacteria bacterium
TTCGGTGGGTATGTTCGAGCATGTCGGCGTCGGCTTCTATGCCGCCTTCTTTCGCAAATGTAACACCCTGCTCGATGACCACGGCATAATGCTGCTGCATTCGATCGGCCGTTCCGAAGGTCCCAGCGTTACCAATCCCTGGATTGCGAAATACATCTTCCCCGGCGGATACATTCCGGCCCTGTCCGAGGTGCTCGCCGCGGTCGAGCGCGCAGGCCTGCTGGTCACCGATATCGAGATCCTGCGCCTGCATTATGCCCAGACGCTCAAGGCCTGGCGCGAACGCTTCCTCGCCCATCGTGAGGAAGTCGAAAGGCTCTACGATGCGCGCTTCACACGTATGTGGGAATTCTATCTGGCGGTGTCCGAAATGGCGTTCCGGGAGGGAGCCATGGTGGTTTTCCAGCTACAGCTAACCAAACGGCAGGATGTTGTGCTGATGACCCGCGATTACATCGCCCGCGAAGAGGCACGGTTGCGCGCGCTCGAGGGCGGTGGCCGGCTGCCGTTGCGGCTGGCCGGCGAGTAGCCCCGCCTGTACCCTTTCCTCAGCGCTTGGTGGTCAAGGCCTGCGTGGGCGAATATCGACAATTATTCCGCGGAGAGAGGTCGGGCAAAGCAGCAAGGGGGCATCGCCTCGAATCGATACGAGTGTAATGGGGCGCGAAGTTTGAAGGGTGCCCTACTCTCGCGGTAGCTATGCCGGATGAGGTCTTTTGGCCCGGACAATCTCATCAAGATCACGTGATGCGGGTCGCCGAGCAAGCGCAAGGTGCAGCAAAAGAGAAAGCGGAGTCTTCAAAAAAGATTCCGCGCCGACCGCTGCCACCCTTAGCCAGAGTACGCAGTGCGCACGCATCGGTTTGGAAGAAAACTCAAGCTTCCATCGACAATCGCCATCAAACATCAGATCGCTTGTCGTCAGGGGGCTGTGTGTACCGAGAACTCCATCGTTAATCATGACCGAATCGCCTAACATCAGCGCGAAATGATCGCTGCTCTGCTTCTTCCTGAGCGGCGTTAAAGGGTTTGAACGAACCGCCTTCGCCGGGGTCACGGCCTACCGATGCGGGGCAATAGCCACCTCATTATCTTCCGGTACGGATCGCCACTGGACGGGATTCGTTCCATCGCCTTCTTAGCAAAGGGCTTGGCCTGTTCATGAGCCTACCTGGGGCAATTCTGGCGTAATCGAAGGCCCGACGAACGTTCGATGCAACATGCTTGACGACCAAGAACCTCGTGAAACAATGCCCATAGGGTCGAGTGACCAGCCAATAACGACCGATCACCAGAGGAATATCGGTTGGAAAATGGGGGACGTCGGATGATCGAATGCGCCACCGTCGCCGTCCGGTGTCGGCCAGTCTGCTTGCTGCGCAAGACGTTCATCGCCGGTGCGTTTCTCTCGACAATCGCGATGCTTGTGACCGCCAGCGCCCAATCCGATTATCCGAATCGTCCGGTGCAGCTCATCGTTCCCTATGGGGCCGGTGGCATTGCAGACGTCGGGATGCGCATTCTGGCGGATCAACTGACCGGCCGATTGAAGCAACAATTCGTCGTCGAGAACCGTCCTGGTGCTGGCGGAATCGTTGCTGCGAAGGCCGTCGCGTCGGCTGCTGCCGACGGTTACACCGTGTTGATGACTGGCAACAATAATGCCATCAGCGCGTCCCTTTTCAAATCACTGCCTTACAACATTCTTACGGACTTTGCCTCGACTTCGACTACTTCCTTCTTTGACCTTCTGATCGTGACCAGGGCGGGCTCGCCGCTGCAATCCGTTGAGGACATCGTCAAAATGGCGCGTGTGAACCCGGGAAGACTGAATATCGCTACCATCAATCCCGGGAGTACCCAGAATCTGGCCGCTGAGCTCTTCAGGAGTGTGGCCGACATTAAGGTGACGATCGTGCCGTTCCGAACATCGCCCGACATGGCGACCGCGCTTCTGCGTGGCGATGTCGATGTCGCCTTCGAGTTCTATGCCGCAATACGCGGGCAGATCGCGGACAACAAAGTCATCGCCATGGCTTCCACCGGCCGAAAGCGAACGGCCTATTTGCCTGCCATTCCGACCGTCCAGGAAAGCGGTATCAAAGACTTTGAAGTCGTGAGTTGGAACGGGATTTCCGTGCCCGCTGCGACGCCCAGCGCGGTCGTCCAGATCCTCACCCGGGCCATCAACGAAGTCTTGGCGAGGACCGATGTCCAGGAGAAGGTAAGCAAGCTGGGCATGGAGATGCGCGGCAGCACACCCGAAGCGATGACGGAGCGCATGAAGAGCGATATCGCCAAATGGGCGGCGGTAATCGAGAAGGCCGGCATTCCGAAGCATGACTGAGAGCATCCCGGCAACGTAGCGATTGCTCACAGTTGGTCCGGTATTCCCAATGGGCCGACCAGTAATGCGCCTCGCGGCGGCGTCCCATATGAGTATTTTAATTTCGAAATTTTGCGCGCGAACTTCAGGCGCCATCAACTCGAGCGTCTATCAGTACGGCGCTCTGGCTTGCATCAACCGAGCCAACCGCTCACAAATATGTCCGCTCTGCCTCCAATGG